>CAZGNO010000186.1:0-1700 GCA_964527785.1 uncultured Chitinophagaceae bacterium | reverse complement strand
CAGAACGTAACCTGAACAAAAAACTCTACGAGTTTAATGACCATTTGGGTAATGTGCGTGTAGTAGTAAGTGACCAAAAGACCCGTACAAGTTCGACAGCGTCATTCTTACCAACGATAGTCAGCCATAGCGGCTATTATCCTTTTGGTATGGAAATGGCTGATGATATGTCTAGCGGTGGCACTTACCGCTACGGCTACAATGGTATGGAGAAGGATAACGAAGTATCTCCAACTGGTGTAACCGGAGCAGACTATACGACTGAATTTAGAGAGTTGGATACACGTTTAGGTGGTAGGTGGTGGTCACCTGACCCTGTGGTGAAGCCGTGGGAGAGCCCGTATGCAGGATTTAGTAATAATCCAATTGCTTATGCAGATCCGAGTGGTCTAGACCCTATAAATTTCGGGGAACAGCTTGGCGGCGGCGGTTCTGCTCCTACGGGCACTATGGAGAATGATCCCGATGACAGTCGAGCGGAGAAAATGGGAACCAACGCCACAAACGCTCCGGGTAAGCAAGATGATGGCAATAAAAACTCTGAGGATAAAAACAAATCGGGACCGATTATACCTCCGGCTAATGTTAATAAACCAGTTTCGAATGAAGTTCCGGTTATTAAATTCAAAAAGACAACGCAAACAGTAGTTTGTGAAGCAGAACGCGTACAGTTGATGGAGCCGATGCCGGATTGGGAGTATTGGGCTAAAATTGCAGGATCAGATTTTGGATGGACAACGGAACGTTATGCAAGGGTTCCGAACTCTATTTCACTTGGAAATGGTAAATTTGAAGACGGGTATTGGGAAGTAGGTCCGGATGGTTATGGAACAGGGGAGGGAAGAGGCGTATCCGCTCCTCAAGAAGCAGGTATGGGAGTACCTTTAGTAAAGACCGCTGTTAAGGTTGGAAAGGAATTGCTAAAGAAAGCAAAGCCCCTTTTAAGTAAAGTAACGAAGAGTACAATACCTGAGTTAGTATTTTCTTCAAAAGCTCCTTTGGAAGTTACACCTGGTATTAAGACTTTAGTAGGACAACATATTGATGATTTAGGTAGAGTTCAGCCATGGAAAGCAGCTTATGATGATTTCGGGAGACTTATTGAAAGAACAGATTGGAATGCAGCAAATAAGGCTCATGGAATTGAGAAAATTCATCATCATACAAGAGAATATCTTCGTAACGGACAAATTAAGCTTCGTGACCATTTGCCTGGTATAGGCCCGAAAACAGGATTGTAAAACTAATTAGAACATAAAAAATATGAAAAATATAATTGATATTTTAAATAGCAACTTTAAAATTGTAAGTATTACAATTGAGAATTTTACAATTTTAAATAGCGAGTTAACTATTCATATTCAAATATTTTCAAAAGAATTTGGAGAAAAAACTATTACTTTTAAGAACGTAACCAATATTAATATCGAATCAGAATATTATGCATCTTCTGACAAATCTTCTATTATTACCCAAGATTTAACAACTGCTCAGCTTGAGGGTGTAAAATACAAGATTAGTATTTGTGTAGATGCCATGACGTTTTATTGTAACGATATTGCAATAGATTTACCTTGACTGAATTGTCCTGAATAACCCTACTTTTTTTGATTGAATTGTCCTGAAATAACCTGACACATTTTCAGCGATTTTGTTCTTTGAAAAAGACAACGGCAAGAGAAAAACCTCTTGCCGTTTTT
>CAZGNO010000185.1:0-1717 GCA_964527785.1 uncultured Chitinophagaceae bacterium | reverse complement strand
GGTTTTCGAAAACCTTCAAGGTCTTGGGATGCGCAAAAATTTGTAAATAACTAATCAATGCACGGCGGTATACAACCGACCTTCCTGCTAAGTGTATATGCGGAAAGTCAATTGTAACAACTGCCTCGTCTCAGTTGTTTTAATCTTTATAACATAACAATGCACGACGGTAAACAACTGTCATGACTTAAAGCTTTATATTTTTATAACAATTCAATGCACGGTAGTAAATCTTCCTTGATCTAAATAAATTGAAGATAAGCTTTTTAAACAGAAAAAGGTGTTCATTTGAACACCTTTTTGTTATGCACATTTTGCAGCATGGTTGATTCAGTATTGGTAGATACGAACATTATTTGCGTGCATTAGTATTTAATAAGATTTTCCGGTTTTGCTACTTGGATTTTTACAACTCTTCCCGTACCTCCTGCTGTAGCCGTATATGTATATGGAGGTGTTCCTGTGTCGCTACGTGCGCCGGCATCCCCACCGTTCCCGCCGCAAGCTCCACCACCGGTACCTGCATTATCGGAAGTACTTGTGCTGTTGGTTGCTCCGCCCGTACCTCCGGCAACTGAAACAGTAGTAGTTGTAACGGAATTAGCAGCCGGTGATATAACAAAGACCAAACCACCGCCACCACCGCCACCACCACCTTCACCTGAACCTGAGGCATTCGACGCATCCGACCCGTTGCCTCCATTGGCATTAATAGCTCCTGATACAGCAATCGTACCTTTGCTTGCCAATACTATAATTCCACCGGCACCACCACCTGCACCAACTGTATTTCCGCCGGGATTAGTTGAAGTTTCACCATTTGAATTTATAGTACCGCTTATAGTAAGATTCCCCTCACTCAAAATTGTAAGGCGACCCCCGCCACGATTTCCATAGTAACTGTCTGTGGTATTTACACCAACCGATGCACTTGAGCTTCCTCCCTTGTTATTCGAAAGAGCACCCAAAGCATCGAGATTGCTGGAAGTACCGATACCGCCAAATCGTAGGTGCAAACCTCCTGCTCGCCCGCCATGTGGAAGCCCGCCAACAGCCCCGCCGTCGTCATATCCACGTTCTTTGCCGACTGTAATTACGACTCCCGCACCAAGTGTAAATGTACCCGTACAGCGTATCACCGTTCCTGTTGGCACAGTCAGGTTTGCATTTACTGTAAGATCTGTAAATTGAAGATTCAAATTGGAAGGCGGGCTTGAGCTCCAATCAGTAACTGATGAGACCGTTACTGCCCCTGCTGTACCGTCTCCATACGGGTCTGAACCGCCACTTCCTCCACCACCGCCCCCGGCAGTTTCCCACGATGGTAGTCCGCTTGCAAGTGTAAGTACTTCGCCGTCTGTACCTCTGGCAAGCCGTGTATAATCTGTACCGTTGTAATACATAATATCGCCTGTAGCATCTGAGCCAAGAGCAATTTTACTGCCGTCAACAGCATTGTTGTTGATTTTGGCAGTCGTTACCGAACTACTTGTTAAATCACCTGCTACAATACTGTTTGAGAGATTTAATTTTGAGTAGGCGATAGCGGCGGATGCATTCACATCGGCATTAACAATACTTCCGTCAGAAATTTTTGCGCTTGTGACAGCACCGTCGGTAATATGCCCTGTTGTAACAGCACTCGTGAGAAGTTTCAGCCCTGATACGGCACTGTCAGCGAGTTTGGACGAAGTAACCGCACCGTTTGTCAAATCAC
>CAZGNO010000184.1:0-1753 GCA_964527785.1 uncultured Chitinophagaceae bacterium | reverse complement strand
AACTGGCATTTCATTGCTGCCTTCTTAATGATTACCAAAGTTTAAACGACTTCATACAAAAAAAATACCTCAGTGAAGTTGATTTTATTATGAAAAATGCAGAACAAATCACCAATTTCTTTGAAACAAATCCTACAATTTAACACACTATACAAGATGTAGCATTTCAAGACCTTGAAGGTTTTCGAAAACCTTCAAGGTCTCTACTATAAAGTACCGAATGAATAAAAAACCCGAACTGCGCCGCGAACTTGGGCTTCTGCAAGCAACCGCTCTCAATATGATTGACATGGTGGGAATCGGTCCGTTTGTAGTGCTGCCGATAGTGGTGCAGATTATGGCGGGTCCGCAGGCGATTTGGGCGTGGGTTGCCGGAGCGGTTTTGGCACTTGTTGATGGTTTTGTATGGGCGGAACTCGGTGCTGCTATGCCGAAAGCCGGCGGAAGCTTTGTATTCCTTCGTGAGACGTTCGGACGGGAGCGATGGGGCAAATTGATGTCGTTCTTATTCATCTGGCAAACAATGATTCAAGCACCGCTTGTCGTTGCTTCGGGAGCAATCGGCTTTGCACAGTATTTCACATTTCTCGTTCCGCTTGGGTACTATGAGAAAAAAATGCTTTCGGGCGCGCTCGTAATTCTCATAGTTGCCTTACTCTACCGTAAAGTAGGGGATATTGGTAAAATTTCTGTTGTATTGTGGGCTGCTGTTTTGGGTACAATCGGGTGGTTGATTTTTGGCGGGATAACACACTTTAATGCTGATTTGGCATTTACATATCCCGAAGGTTCGTTTGATTTTTCGGGTGCATTCTTTGTGCTTTTGGGTCAGGCAACCGTCAAGACGGTATATTCTTATTTGGGATATTATAATGTTTGCCATTTAGGTGGTGAAATAAGTAATCCTGAGCGTAATATTCCCCGAAGCATTTTTATTTCGATTATCGGAATTGCGGTTCTCTATCTCGCTCTCAATCTTAGTGTGATGGGCGTGATTCCCTGGCAACAGATACAAAATTCACAGTTTATCGTCAGTACATTCGTCGAACAGCTTTACGGACATACAGCGGCAGTTGTAGCAACTGCTCTTGTGCTTTTGATTGCATTTTCTTCGCTATTTGCCGTTGTAGTGGGGTACTCCCGGATTCCTTATGCTGCAGCAGTTGAAGGTGCTTTTTTCACGATTTTCGGGAAACTTCACCCTACAAAAGATTTTCCCTATATTTCGCTGCTCGTAATCGGCGGAATCGGATTTGTTTTTAGTTTAATGTTCCGCATGAGCGAGGTAATCAGTTCAATACTTGCCATGAGAATTATTGTCCAATTCATTGGCGGTGCGGTTGGTGTAATGTTACTCAGGCGAACATGGTCTAGTGATAAGATTCCGTTCAAGATGTGGCTTTACCCTGTTCCGGCGATAATGGCAATTTTGCTTTGGATATGGCTTTTTAGTGCAACGACGGGTACACTTATAGATATGGGTTTTTGGGAAATGTCGGCTGCTGCATGGGGTGTTTCTGTGATGATTATAGGGATTATTGTGTATTTTGTCCAGGCAAAAATTCGAGGGGAATTTCCATTTAATAAAACAAACGATAAGTGATGAGATTATAATAACCGAGCCATTAGATTCAGAAAATTATTTAGTTAAAAATTGGTAAATATTAGATGCTTCGACTACGCTGTAAATGACATCTCGTACATTGCCCGTCATTCTGAGTGCAACGAAGAATCTCCGTATGCACATCCGTCC
>CAZGNO010000183.1:0-1759 GCA_964527785.1 uncultured Chitinophagaceae bacterium | reverse complement strand
TGTTATAACATGACAACGCACGGCGGTATACAACCGACCTTCCTTCTAAGCGTCTATTCGGAAAGGCAGTTGTAGCAACTGCCTTGACTTTGTTTTTCATGCTGTTATAACATGACAACGCACGGCGGTATACAACCGACCTTCCTTCTAAGCGTCTTTACGGAAAGTCAGTTGTACAACTGAATTGACATATATAACGCAATAACATTAAAATAAAATACTTGCAATTGTCGTTCTGAGTTCCTGATAGTCGCCGAGCCGCCTACAAAATAATGCAATGACATTGGAATAAAATACTTACTCTTGTCACCCTGAACTCGATTCAGGGTCTATTGCTGTTAAGTCATGCTAATTTCAATGTGCTATTTCGTCGTACACACGGAGATGCTGAATCAAGTTCAGCATGACAGGACACTAATTGTACTACCATTTTAAGAGATGTCATTTACAGTATTTTATGTTCTCAGACAATTTTTGTGGCTGTTTACGCTCATTTCACCGTACAGAACGATACCCTCCACGCACACCTTTTTTTGAAAATACCATTTGCCATAACTGATTTCTCCGAGCCCTGAACGCACCGGCACACATCAGCAGATAATACTTCCACATCCGATAGAACTTCTCGTCGTATTTATCACTTAGTAAACTCCAGTTGGCTGTGAAGTTGTTATGCCATGCAACTAATGTTCTGTCGTAATCAGCACCGAAATTATGGCAGTCCTCCATGATAAATACACCGTCTATCGCTTCTCCCAGTTGTTTCATAGACGGCAGCATCGAACCGGGGAAAATATACTTATTCATCCATGGGTCTGTAGTAGTGAGTGAGGTGTTGCTTCCGATGGTATGTAATAGAAAAAGTCCGTCGTCATTCAGACAGCGATTAACTATTTCCATATATGTCCGGTAGTTTTTATAGCCGACATGCTCAAACATTCCGAGCGAAACTATTGCGTCGTATTGCTCATTCAGGTCGCGGTAGTCCATGAGTTTGATTTCGACCGGCAAGCCGGCACAGAGTTTTTGTCCCAATTCAAGTTGTTGTTCGGAAACAGTAATACCGGTTACTTTCACCGAATAATGTTCTACAGCGTATTTTGCAAAGCTGCCCCATCCACATCCAATATCCAGAATATGCATACCGGGTTTAAGATTCAATTTTTTGCAGGTAAGGTCTAGTTTGTTTTCTTGGGCTTCATCCAGAGTTGTAGCATCTTTCCAGTATCCGCACGTATAGACCATTCGCTTATCAAGCATATTTTTGAAAATATCATTGCCCAGATCGTAGTGGCGTTGCCCATTATTAAAGGCAAGTGTTTGGGTTTGGTGATTAAATATTTTGGTAAGGAGAATATCGGTGAGTAATTTCCAGTTAGCTCTAATCTTACTTTCGAGATTTGCGCTCAGTACTCTGGCAAAGAATTCGTCAAGCTGCGAACAGTCCCACCATTTCTCTACATACGCTTCTCCAACACCTACCGAGCCGTCTGAGAAAACCTTTGCATAAAACTCGTCATTGTACACTGTAAGATCCCAGGGATGCTCTCCATTAATACCAATATCTGCTGTTGCTAACAGCTCATTGAGATATGTTTTAAATTTCTCAGTTTTCATGCTGTAGTAAATATGTCGGTAGAGTAGGAATTACATATTAATTTATACAAAAATAGTAAGTAAGCTAAAGAAAGTCAAAAAAAATAAGGCATTGCTAATTTATTATAGCACAAGTATGTTTACGTAGTTTTTTCGTGTTCGT
>CAZGNO010000182.1:0-1791 GCA_964527785.1 uncultured Chitinophagaceae bacterium | reverse complement strand
TTTTCAAAGAACAAAATCGCCGAAAATGTGTCGGGTTATTTCAGGACAATTCACAAAAAATGCGTGAGTTATTTCAGGACAATTCACAATTCATTCCAAATCTTTTACATCTTTAATTTCCGCAGTATCTATCCATTTACGTAATAAATTTTGCATTTCATTAAAATTTGATTCATTTACATGACATCGTATAGTCAAAGTACAGGGAGGATAAATGTCTAAATACTCCCTTTCAATTTCAATATAAAAATATAGATAGGCATCACTATCTTCATCTAATTCTGGTAATATCCTAATGCCTTTCGATAAAAAGTTGGACTTACATTCATAGACTCCTATTCCTGTAAAATCTTCTGGAAACTCGAATGGGGTACCATTAGCATAGTTAAACTCTCGATTAAAAATATCTATCCAATCATCAGGATAGCCTTTCTCAAGAGTTATGCTTTTTATAGTATTTTCCCAAAACTTATAAGTTGAATGCCAATCATCAATAGTTTTCATAAAATTTCGCTATTAATTACCTTATATAATTATTGAATTTATCTTCAATTTCAATTCTATATTACGGAACAAGATTATATCCAGAAAGAATTTCTACATCAACTCTTATATCTTCATTTTTCTCTTTGGTTGCCGGAAAACTTCGCTTTTTAGGTGGAGAACCACCAGCAGCCATTGCTCGCATTATATATTGTTCTGCATCAATAAACGATTGTTTTCTTAATTTTAATTCCCTAGGAGTAAGTTTAGCCTTAAGTTCCTGAAGACCTACCAATGCTTCGCTTCCTGTAATTGAACGAAATTCTGTTATTGGTACACTCTTTTCAGTTCCTCCCCCTTGAGCTTGCAGGCGAATTGAAAAGAGCTTTTCTCTACCTTCAGTAGGTGGTGGTGGAACAATCCTAGTTGGTCCCTTTTCCCTTTCAGGATCACGGAAGGGATTAACCTTATGGTTCTGATCAATTTCTGCCTGTGTTAATTCATGGGAATGGTAGTCAGCTATCATTGTTGTTGCAACTACCAATACTGCTGCACCGGCAGCTAAGATGGTTGCTCCTAATCCTGCCGCTGCTCCAACCGCTGATCCCGTTCCTGTCGCTGATCCCGCTCCTGCCACGGACGACGCTATTCTTCCTAACCCGACTGCAACAGCACCACCACCACTTGCTTGTTGCGGGGGAGCTTGCGGCTCTACCCGTGTTATCGGTGGGGTTGATGGTTTCGGTGCAGGTGTTGTTTCTTTACCGGGAGCAGATTTACCATGCCCTGAAATAGGGGCTACCCTAACAGCTGGTTTAGGGGTTTCAGCAGGAGCTGCACTCCCACCTTGGGGTATATCTTCTACATCAGGACCATTGCCGCCGCTTACAGGGTCTAAGCCAGTAGGGTCGCTAAATACAATCGGGTTATTACTAAAACCTGCATACGGACTCTCCCACGGCTTAACCACAGGGTCAGGTGACCACCACCGCCCGCCTAAACGTGTATCCAGTTCCCTAAATTCAGTCGTGTAGTCCGCACCCGTTACGCCAGTTGGGGATACTTCGTTATCCTTCTCCATACCATTATAACCATAACGGTATGTACCACCTGATGACATATCATCGGCTATTTCCATGCCAAAAGGATAATAGCCGCTATGGCTGACGATAGTCGGCAAGAATGATGCTGTCGAACTTGTACGGGTCTTCATATCACTCAATACTACCCGTACATTCCCTAAATGGTCATTGAACTCGTAGAGTTTTTTGTTCAGGTTACGTTCTGCTACATCAGGTTCCGTTCCAA
>CAZGNO010000181.1:0-1868 GCA_964527785.1 uncultured Chitinophagaceae bacterium | reverse complement strand
TGACAAGCGTAAGTATTTTATTCCAATGTCATTGCATTATTTTGTAGGCGGCTCGACAACTATCAGGAACTCTGAATGACGAGCAAATGTATGAGATATCTTTTGCAGATTCATTGATTTTTTTATCTATAGCACGATATGTGAATTGTATAAAGTCATATGCTATTATACACCATCACCTTACCTCAACCATTCCCTAATTAAATACCCTATGAGTATTATTCCTATGACAGTAAGATATGAATATGGGTTTGCAAAATTTACAGTCCACCCGAACATGGCAAGTCGTTTGGGAGGGAAGATTCGTTTGTCTTCCTTGTTGTAATAGAACACACCCCATCGCCAATTTGCCGGGTCACTGTGCCACCGGTTCAACGTTTCTTTATCAGGTTTTTGTTTAGAGCTCATCATAACAATTCTTTATATTCTAAATAACATAGCAAGAATAAATCTACTTTCGGACTTTACTAAATCAGGTCGCCAACTCGGGTCTAAAGGTGTGGTAGCATATCCTGTTTGAGATGTCACTCCGCTTGCACCTGCAAAATACGGAACACTGGAATGACGATACACATACTCACCTCTGAAAGTTATGCTCTGGTTGGGCATCCAATCAATATTTGTAGAAATATCCCACCCTTCAAACTTATCGCCCGGATTTGCGCTGAACGGGAATGCACCTTCAGTTTGAGTTGGATTGTTCGGATTCGGAAGCGGACTTGCCTGACCGGTTGGGTAGAGAACCAAATATCTACCGGGGTTGGTCATATATCCTCCGCCTATTGTCCACGCCATTTTATTTTCAAAGAACCAAAGACGATTATAAAACATGATGCTTTCAAAGTATTGAGCCGGTCCTTTGGCTGAATCTGCATCCGAAAAACCATTTACACCACCTCCTTTTTCAAAGCCAATATCTGCTGTAAGAGAAAATGCTGCTCTACTTATTCCTTTTGATATTGGGTTGTGGTAATATCGAAGCAAAAAACTATTGTCCGATTGGAATCGCACTCTATCGGGAATCAATGCTGCATCAGTTCCATAATAATTGTTTGTGAGTAATTTTATATCACTGTTAGGCATCCACGTGATATTGCCCCCGAAGCCGGGCATAGTATTAAACTTTCCGTAGCTTTGCCAGCCATTGATAATCCACGGTTCAATTTTCAAGTATTTTGACGGAAAAATCTGTACGCGAACACCATTGAAAAACCAAGGGGTATTATCCGAAGTAAATGATGCCTGATACTCCCAGTTTTCTGGTTGATAATATGAGTTTAATCCGATATATGACATAAACATACCTGCGTCAATATTTATTCCGTACATTTCATCAATATGATACCCAGCATATGCTTCGCTTAGATAGCGGTAAGCATCTGTCAAGCGATATTGTCCTCGATACGGACTATAGTCGTTTCTCGGAACTACAATCGAACGTGTTCCGAATTGCGTCATAACTCGTGCATGAGCATTTCCGTAGCTAAAATCACCACCAAAATGCAAAGCGGAAAGCTGAATTTCATTGTTCCGTGAAAGTGCCGTAGAGCCAACAACCGTATTATCATTTGGATTATTGAACGAATGAGTATAATTAATATCCATTAAAATACTCGGCGTAAAAAACTTCATATCTTTGAACACAGACGAATCTCTGCGATCATTTCCGTTTTGCCAAGACATATCTATTCCTTCAAAAGGAATTTTAGGTTCATTGTTTGTTTGTGCAATTGCTTCGAAAGCAGTTACTAAAATTATAAATGTGATTATTGTTTTCATAGTTATTTATTGTTATAACAATTATATTTTTATTAATTAACTGATGTTACGCAAGATTATATTGATTAGACCTTATCAACAACAAATTT
>CAZGNO010000180.1:0-1884 GCA_964527785.1 uncultured Chitinophagaceae bacterium | reverse complement strand
TTTTCACGTTCTTACGGAGATTCTTCAGTCGAAGACTCCTTCAGAATGACAGAAGACAACTGTCTTATTTTTTATGTCATTGCATTATTTTGTAGGCGGTTCGGCGACTATCAGGAACTCAGAATGACAGCACTTTGATTTTTCAATTAATTCTGTCCCAGTACTTAAAAGCAAAATTGATTTAATAATGAATGTATGCTTATTAATAGGTTGCTAAATGCCTAGTCCACCCAATCGGCTACAAAAACATTCGTATCACCGGGGTTTGAATTATTGCGATTTGAGCAGAATATTATTTTCTTTCCGTCACGAGTAAACATCGGGAAGCCGTCAAATTCCTCATAGTAGGTTATACGTTCCATTCCTGACCCATCAATATTAACCATATACATATCAAAATTCCTGCCTTTGGGGTCATCCATATTCGAAGCGAATATTATTCGCTTACCGTCAGGATGAAAGAAGGGGGCGAAGTTTGCCTTACCGTTATTGGTTACTTGATGCTTATTTTTCCCGTCGGCATCCATCACAAATATTTCAAGATGTTTGGGTCGTATAAGATTTTCTTTCAGTAGGGCTTGATAGCTTTCCAAATCCTTTCCTTGCGGACGCGAAGCACGATACACGATTTTCTTTCCGTCCAAACTATAGAATGCGCCGCCATCATAGCCGGTTTCACTGGTAAGCTGCTTTACTTTGCTTCCGTCCAAATTACACGAATACAACTCAATATCTCCACTACGCATTGAGGTAAAAACGATACGGTCACCTACAGGAGAAATCGTAGCTTCAGCATCATAGTTTGGTTCTGAGGTCAATTTACTCAGGATTTTACCGGTTGATGAGTCAGCAATTACAATATCATATGTATTATAGAGGGGCCATACATATCCTTTTGACGGGTCGGGTGGAGTTGGGCATATTTCACTGGAAAGTGCAGTTGTAGCGTAGAGAATAGTACCGTTAGGTAAATAGTAACTGCACGTGGTTCTCCCCTTGCCGGATGAGATGAGCTTTTTTTTCTCGCCGTCAATTGTCATTGAATAGATTTGGTCACAAGTAGCACCCTGTTCCCTTGATTGAAAGGTAAGCATTTTATCATCGAAAGAGAGATATGCTTCGGCATTTTCGCCGGAGAATGTAAGCTGACGAATATTTTTAAAATGTTTTTCACGTGCGTCATATTTTTCCAGAGGAAGCGGTTTGGCAGTTTGAGCAGCCAAATTAAATGAACCTGTCGCACCGATTGCAAATGCAGTAATGCTGATTAAGATTTTTTTGAGCATGATGATTGTTGATTTATTGAATATATTACTCTGGAGTTGCTAGAATTAAAACACAGACCCCTTTTGCACAAAATTACGGTAAATCTTCGTTGATGCCAATACTAAAATTGACTACCTTGTTTTGAAAGATAGCTTTTTTATCAATATAAGTAAGTGATAGGACTACAATAACCGAACCATAAAATTCAGTAACTTATTTGTTTGAAAAATTTGACAAGTACTAGATGCTTCGACTACGCTGTAAATGACATCTTTTAAAATGATAGTGCAAGATAACTGTTATTTTAATCTTACTAATCTAATAGAACTTGTTTCAGCATCTCCGCCATAATGAAGAAAAAGTACATCAAAAATTAGCATGACTAGACAGCAACGGAGACCCTGAATCAAGTTCAGGGTGACAAGCGCAAGTATTTTATTCCAATGTCATTGCATTATTTTGCAGCAGGCTTTGGGCGGCTGTCATGAACTCAGCATGACAATCAAGCTCAAGTCACACTGAGTTCCTGATAGTCGCCGAGCCGCCTACAAAATAATACAATAACATAAAAAATAAGACAGTTGCCTTCTGTCATTCTGAAGGAGTCTTCGACTGAAG
>CAZGNO010000179.1:0-2044 GCA_964527785.1 uncultured Chitinophagaceae bacterium | reverse complement strand
ACTGGCATTTCATTGCTGCCTTCTTAATGATTACCAAAGTTTAAACGACTTCAATGAAAAAAATACACATATTGATTGGCTATATTCACACATTGCTAAAAACCGACAGGCAATTATTATCTCACCGAGTAAAACAGACAGCCCGCAGTTTAAAAACTGCGGGCTGCTTCTTTTTTTGTGTATAAATATCAATCCTTCACAAACTTCATTCGTGAAATACTTCCACCATCATTTACCTCAACAAAATAGACACCCTTCGCAATCCCTGCAACGTCTATATTCGATGACTCTGTAGTAATTTCACTCTGTTGCAGTATAGTCTGCCCTAATGTGTTTATGAGTTTCAATGTGCCGTTTGTAAGCTGCTTCCCAAAGTGTAGGGTTACTGCACTGCTTCCGGGATTTGGATAGACATAGAATGAAGAAGCATTTTCTTCTGCTTCATGCACATCATTTGGGGCTTGGATTAATTTCATGATGAAAACGTCCATCTCTCCGGCTGAGTATAAATAATTGATTTCGTTCCCCAAGTCAAAATCAACAACTCCTCTAAAAAAACCGGTGCAAAATAGATTGTCGGATTTATCAATTGTGATGGAAAACCCGTAGTCAGCGTAATTACCACCAAGCTGTAAAGCTGACTTGAAATTACCTGATGAATCTAATTTTGAAATAAAAACGTCGTTTGCTACCTCGGAATTTAAATAAAATGTTCCCGGCCCCGGATCGAAATCTCCGTTACCATGAAATGTTCCAATAGTATAAACATTATGCGAAGCGTCTACTACAAGAGATTTTCCAATATCTAAACTGTTATGACCGCCCATTTGTTTTGCCCACTTAAAATTTCCTGATGAGTCAAGTTTTAATACAAATATTGGTTGAGTGTTTGATATCAGGTAAAATGCTCCGGCTCCAGGGTCGAAATCGGCATTACCAGTAAATTTTCCACTTAGATAGACATTCCCGGAATTATCGGTTGAAAGAGGTAGCTCGCCGACATCCATATTGTAAATTGCCGAACCTTCTGTTCGTTTTGCCCATAGCAAACTTCCGGTATTGTCCATTTTAAGAATGAACATACTTGGGTCGTTGCTTGTGGTGCTGCTCATAGAGAATATTCCTTCTCCCGGACTGAAATCCGCAGTTCCTTTGAATATACCATTACTGTAAATATTTCCCGCGCCATCAATATCCATAGACACTATGGTTATCTTTTGAGTTCCACCGATCTGTTTAGCCCAAGTAAAATTCCCAGCTGTATCCAATTTTAAGAAAAATACATTCCCATCAATTGAATTCATTGTAAATTCAGAAGAGCCCAAATCAAAATCTACTGTAGATGAGAACTCACCGGTTACATATACATTTCCTGTCTTATCTACACTTATTGATTTTCCAAAAACAGTTGCATTACCGCCGGTACTTTTTGCCCAAACAAAATTCCCGTTGGCATCCAGTTTTGAAGTGAATACTGCACCATTTATGCTGTATAGCTCAAATTTATTGGGTCCAGGGTCGAAGTCGGCACCCAAAGTAAAAGAACCTGTTGTATAAACATTACCAAGGTCATCCACTGCCATCGAACCAGGTGTCTCAGCGGATATTCCTCCAATCTGCTTAGCCCAAATAAAATTTCCGGAAGCATCAAACTTTGAAATAAATATATCTGAAATGCCTTCAGGAATAAGCTGTAATACTCCTGTGCCTGGATCAAAATCAGTCGTGTCGGAAAAAGTACCCATCATATAAATGTTACCTAATGAGTCGGTTTTAATGGTTCGTCCTATATCATTCTTTTTACCGCCAAATTTTTTTGCCCATTGATATTGTTGGGCTTGCACATGAGTTGCTATAAGCATGACAAGGCAACAGAAAAGAATTGTAGATAATATTTTCATAGAATTATTACCGATATTGAGTGAATAGTGTTGATAAACTTTGTAATTACTGTGAAGTGTCTTTAAGAGTAGCATCTATCATAATAACACTGAACCTACCCCATTTGTTTGGACAGAAATGGGCTATAAATAAGATATAAAGT
>CAZGNO010000178.1:0-2238 GCA_964527785.1 uncultured Chitinophagaceae bacterium | reverse complement strand
ATCTCCGTAAGAACGTGAAAACCTGCTGGACGGATGTGCATACGGAGATTCTTCGACTGAAGAATCTCCGTAAGAACGTGAAAACCTGCTGGACGGATGTGCATACGGAGATTCTTCGTTGCACTCAGAATGACGGGCAATGTAAGAGATGTCATTTACAGCTTAGTCGAAGTGTTCAATTACTTGCCAAATTATGGGTAATAATTGCGACGATTATTTTTGTCTCAGCACTTACATATATGTAAATTAAACTTCTGTAATTACTTATGAAAAAACTTATAATCCAGATTGTGCTTCTATCCTGTATTGCTACAGTGTTATTTGCTCAGGTCAAAGTACCAAGTGCTATAGTAGAATCTTTCAAGCAAAAATTCCCGGATGCGACTAGCATCAAATGGGAAAAGGAAGATGTACATGAATATGAAGCAACGTTTCAGTCGAAAGGGGTAAAGCAATCTGTAATGTATAGTGACAAGGGAGAATTGCTCGAAACAGAAACTGCTATAAAGTTCAATCAACTTCCTGATAAAGTACAAAAAGCATACAATGCAAAGTACGTACAGTTGAAACCAAAATCACTTGCAAAAATCGAGACTGAGCGAGGAGTAATTACATTCGAAATTAAAATGAATCAAGCAGGAAAAACCATTGAAGTGTTCTATTCACCGGAGGGGATTGAGATTCCTGTACAAAGGTGAAATAATCAGATTGTACAAAACATAGCCCACGGTTTTAACCGTGGGGTCTAAATATATTTTCAATACCCATCTTCAAAAAACTAAATCAAAACGTAACCATTCCAGCGAAGTCTGTGTCATCCCGCCCAAATAACTAAATTCTCTTTAATATTAAAAGGATGACATTATGGGGGCTGCTTTTACATTCTTAGCGATTCTTCTTCTATCTTTTACAGCTGCATTCAGTCAAATTGATACGGTAATTGTACAACCTTCCGTCAGGTTACCATACGACACAGCGCTCAGAGTCCGACTACTAAAAGACTTAAACGGTTTTCTTGCCCAGAAAGAAAAACCGAACAGTGAAAATACATATATACTCAAGGATAATTTACCGGAAACATCGCTTCTACTGGATGATATGAAGGGCATGGAAATTAACAAGAAAGTAAAGGATTCACATTTTTATAAGCCATATTTAACGAATGTACTTAAAATAGGTGATTCTGCTTTTACCATTCAATTTTCATACATGGGGATTTCAGATAACATCCCTGTTCTACGGGCAAGTTATCGAATAACTGCTCAAAAGAAAAACAATCAATTTTATTTTAATTCACCACTCAAACATAACACCGCGCTATGGAAATCAAAACAAATTGGAGAGTATACATTCTACTATAAAAATACCCTCAACAACGAAAAGGCAGCTGAATTTCACCGTACAATTACTTCATTTGATAAAAAACTCAAAGCAATGATTCTACCGACAGATTTCTATTGCTGTGACAGCTATGAGGAGGTGCTTCAACTGTCAGGTATTGATTACATTGCAGATTATAACGGCTTTAGCCGTAATTCGTCATTCTCTGCTGAAAATAACAGAATCTTAATGCTGGATGGTGCATTAACTTTTGATTTTACCGGATTTGATCCGCATGATTTATTTCACAGCAGATTACGAAAAGTTCTCTCAGCCGGCATTATTAATCGTCCTGTAGACGAAGGGTGTGCGTATGTATATGGTGGAAGTTGGGGAACAAGTTGGGATGAGATTAAAGCAAAATTTAAAGAATTTGTTGCTAAAAATCCAAATGCTGATTGGCTTGAGCAGTACATTGAAAACAAGAATTTTGTAGAAGGGGATAAACCTCTTGCAGTTGGGTATATGATAAATGCCTTATTAGTTCAAAAAATAGAAAAGGATAAAGGATTTACGGCTGTTATGGAATTGCTGCGTTGCGGGAAGAAAGAAAAGGGTGACGAAAACTATTTCAAAGCACTTGAAAAAATTACCGGTATAAGTAAAACAAATTTTAGCGCAGAGGTTGGGAAGCTAATCAAGGAATAAAATCGTTGTAATGGATGTATTTTGTTGTATTCACATAACAGCGTAGATGTTTTCAAGCCCATTTAGCAATCCTTTGTGACTATAGACGTTGTCTATAATAAAAACTACTAAGTAAGTGCTGTTACGCAACAATTAATGTATTGAGTTTCTTCCCTAGTCAAGTCAAGAACTGTGTTAACTTTCAAGAGATTTTTTTGAGATTATGATAGT
>CAZGNO010000177.1:0-2330 GCA_964527785.1 uncultured Chitinophagaceae bacterium | reverse complement strand
TGCCGGCACAGAGTTTTACTTCTCATTCCCTCCGTGTTATGAAGAAGAATCAGCGGGCTTTATGAATAGCTGCCGTATCTTTATTGCTTCTGGGGCTAAGCAGCTTATTACGGTAGAAATTCCTGCACACAAATATAAATCAACCAAACTTTGCCAAGCAAATGATGTTGTGGAATTTGTATTGGCAACAGGGTATGCGCAGCCGTTTTTGAAAGCAGGTAGAGCACCTGCACCTCCGGAACAAGTATATCAAGGGGCGGCAGTTCACGTAACCTCTAGTGCACCAATAGTATGTTATGGTGTTACACGGTACAACTATACCAGCGACGGTTTCCTTGCTGTTCCTGTATCGGCACTTGGAAAAGAATATATTGTATCATCCTACCCTCAATATACTGCTGTCGGTTCAGGGTATCAACTAACAGCAGAAACCACAATCAGTGCAGCTTACGATAACACTGAAGTTTTCTTTGAAATGGGCGGGACAATACAATCTGAGACTTCCGGTGGGCTTAAGCCAGGTAAAATTACAAGTTTCACTTTACCTAAAAAAGGAGATGTTTTATGCTTCTCGAGTAATGGTGATTTGCAAGATATTTCAGGTAGTCGTGTTACTGCAAGCAAACCGGTTGCAGTTGTATCAGGTAATCAATGTGCTAATGTGCCCGCTGGAATTCGTGCTTGTGATTATATGTCCGAAATGCAACTTCCTGTTAATACTTGGGGCAAGGAATATCATGCTACTCCATTCTATGGTCGGAAAAAGAATCCTGTCATCCGTATCTACGCCAAAGAAAAAAATACAAAGGTTTTCCGAGACGGACAGCAATGGCTCGTTATTCCACGCGGTACTCGCAAGCTTGACGACGGATATGTTGAGCGCCGCTCGTTTGACGGTACAGAGCCCAAAGCTGTTGTAATTACTGCTGATAAGCCAATCTATGTGGAAATGTATAACCCGGGTCAGGAGGATGATGGTGTTCCAAGTGATCCGTTCCAACTCGTACTTTCTCCACTTGAACAATATCAAAAAGAAATTGTATGGTGTACTCCGGGTGCACTTACAAGTAACAACAATTTTAAAAGTCACTATGTGAACTTGGTATACCAGTTAACAAAGGATGGCGCGATTCCTGATGATTTAGAGTATGCCATATCAGTTAACGGTAAATTTGAATGGAAAAAGGTAAGTGCTAAGTTTGGGGGCAGTCCAGGATTTTTGTTCTCGGTACCTGTAAATGGTCAGCAGTACGCTTGCAAACAGTTAGTGCTACCCGGTGATAATGTGTATCGCCTTCGCTCTAGTTCACCGTTTGCTGCTTATGCGTATGGATTTTCAAGCTATGACTCATACGGAATGCCTACAAGTGTGGCTTTAGGTGATTTGGAAGTAAAAGATACAGTAAAACCGCGCCCGGTATGGACCCTAAAGTGCGACGGTACAGTTGAAGGAAGTACTGTAACAGATTATCCTGATGACGATGCTTCACGATCGAATTTAGGACTTATCTATATGGATTTGGACTCAAGTACTAATTATGAATTTAGTTACGATGCCAATAAAGATTTCGTTGCCGGTACTACACGGAAGACCGACTGGAGCTTGAAGGTTATAGATCCGGCAATTGATGCACGGGCATTTATTGTATTTGTTGACCGCGCCGGTAATGATACCGTTATAGTAGTTGAATATAAAGCATTTAACTTGACGATTGAACCGAGTGACTTTATTGATTTTGGTGTTATGAAACACGATGTAGTACAAACAAAGACAATTACCTTGCGAAATACCGGTACTACTCCGCTCACAGTCCATCGTCTCGAATTGAAAAACAAAACAGTTGGCTTCACAGTTGAAAATGTTACATTGCCATTTACATTGAAACCGGGCGAATCAAGAGATGTAACGATTAAATTTACGAATATACCTGACGGCATATATGATGACCAAATCGGTGTAGGTGATACATGTGTTTTCTTCTTTAAAACTCGTTTGAAAGCAGAAATCGCAAGCCCGGAAATTGTAGTGGATGACCATGATTATGGTACCCGTTCAGTAGGAACTCGTACTCAGTGGCAACAGCTTCGTGTCCAAAATACTGGACGTGTTGATTTGGTTCTAACAGGTGACGACCACCTTGCAACACTTACAGGACCTGAGTTTGAAGCAATGGCATGGGGTCCTGCATTGGCTTATCCTATTACAATTGCATCCGGAAAATCTATTAGTTTGAACATGGATTTTGTTCCTCCTGCAGTTGGTACATATAATAAGTCAATTACGTTCTCAAGCGATGCCAAGAAAAGTGACAGTATATGTGTTCTAACGG
>CAZGNO010000176.1:0-2507 GCA_964527785.1 uncultured Chitinophagaceae bacterium | reverse complement strand
CGTGCATATAACAATACAATCAAGAACTGCTTGATTGAAATGGATCCAAGTACACCTGAGTTAGACTTCTGGAGTACAATCCCGGGAGTTACAATCGAGTCGAACGCATTTAAATTTGGTCCTGATTCATCAGGATTCGGTGGAAGTTTCGCTACGTATACAGCAGGTATTTTCCAGAGAAACAGACCACCTGCAAATGATTTTGGTAATAACGTTGAGAAACTTGATACTGCAATTGTAGAAAATAACATTACCTATTTCGGTAACAAAGCCAATAAATTCATCGGTAATGAAATTCGCGGTTTTGCTTATGGTATCGCAAGTGTCGGTATCGGTACATTGAAGAAAAACAGCCGTTTGACACGGTATTACAATTCAGGAACTGAAATTCGTGATAATGTTATTTCAAAAGTTCGTCGTGCAGGTATTTTCTTAGGATATGAAGACGGTGCAAAAGTAACAGGCAACAAGATATTTGATGTCGGTGTTATTGCAACCGGTAAAGGCGGCGAAGCAAACGGTATCGAAGCCGGTGGACAGAATTCATTGCTGAATCTTGGCTTCAATAATATCAATTGTGAAATTAGCCGTAATGAAATTAACGGAGTAGTATCGGATGTGTTCTCACGTGGTGTTAAAATTCAACAAAGTTTGAACGACCTCTCGTCAGTAGTTCCGCCTCCCGGTGACTACTTACAGCCGAGTGTATCTGAGAGTATGGATATTATGAGCAATGTTGTATGGGGTCTGAGCCGTACAGTTGCCGGTTCAAGTCGTGCAGGTATTCATGTATTTACCGACAGAAACGGTGCTGCGGGTATGGCAGGTCAAACAACAGCACGATTTGCAAATTACTTTACCCGTAACGACACGATAGCAAACAATACCATCTGGTTAGGTAATGACAATATTACCAACAGCGGTGAAGTAGTCGGTATCGGTATACAGCACGGTAGAAACAGTGTATTGATGAATAATGCAATTGCAATGGTCGGTACAAATACAACAGCAGATATAGCAGGCGGTTATACACACACAGCGGTATTATATCAAGGTTTACATCCGAAATATACGGGTGGCTTGATGTCTGACCGTAATGCAATATGGACACCGAATGCAGCCGCAGTACGTTTTGTAGAGATTGATTCAATCAGTCAAACATTACTATCCGGATATCAAGACGAATATCAAACACTTGCACAGTGGAGAGCATGGACATTACAAGATTTGAACACACTGACAGCAAACTTTACGGGAGATTATGTATTGAACGGGACAGCACCGATACAATACTACAGAATCCGTACAAATCCTGCACCTGTAGGTTCAATTTTGAATAATCGCGGAACCCGCATCCCGAATGTGATAGCAGATATAGACGGACAGGCACGCGGCTCAGCAGGTCAGGCATACGATATCGGTGCAGATGAATTCGGTGGTGTATCATATGTAAATGATTGTGAAATTTCGACGATTGTAAAACCACGTTCATACCGTTCAGGTGCATCACAAGTAAGTTTTGCTGACGCAGAACACTTGATGGTAAACGGCAATGTGAAAGTTGTAGCACGTATTCGTAACAATGGTAGTATCTCGCAAGTGATAAGTGTTGTAGGTGAATATTCATTGGAAAACGTAGCATCGAGCGGCAACCCGCTTCCAAGCTATCCTGGCTTCCAAGGATTAGGTAATCTTACAGTACAAATCGCAGCAGGTGAATCGAAAGATGTAGAACTGGGAACATTGCAACCACAAACATTGTCAGTATTGGGTAATTCCTATACAACCCCTGTCTGGATGCAACGCCAAGTTGATTCGTCAATGCGTGTTCACGTAACACCGCGTTACAGAATCCAAGCACGTATAGTAACTCCTGACGAGAACGTAACAAACAATTCAGATGCAATTGATGCACGTTTCTATGTGCGTCGCTCAAATATGCGTATGATGACGAGCTGGGTAGGCAAATCCTACAATCATATGAATGGTGCAGCAGTATTGAACGACCCGCAATATGCGCGTAATACAATCTCACGTTTGAATGCAGACAGCTTGAAACGTGCAATAGATTCATTAGGAATCACAAGCGGTTTAACTCCGAACACAACACTTGCAGCAATTAACTATGACGTATTAGACCGCGACGGTTGGGAACAACGCGCAGTAGATTACACATGGTACCGTTCATTGATTTGGTCAAACGACAACACGGGATTAGGCAGATTCCAACGAGATAATATCCGTGAATTTGTAGCATCAAGCAATGTAGTAAGCTCAAAGAAGAATTTACTTATCGGCAGCCAAGAATTGGTTAAATTCCACGTAGGTTTGAATGCAGTGAATGATGAATATTTCCCTCGATATATTCTTCGTTCAAAGCGCGGCAAATCTACAACGAATGGAGTGGTAACAACACCGGTAGCAGCAGGATATGCAATGCCACCGATTGTATTGCCAAGCCGTTCTGATGTAACAGGTATCAGCGTAGAGCGCGGAATTACAGAAAC
>CAZGNO010000175.1:0-2535 GCA_964527785.1 uncultured Chitinophagaceae bacterium | reverse complement strand
ATACTGTTTGCGTACATAGTCCGTAAAAAGGTATTTTTGTTGAAGTCAGGTGTAGAACCTGACTTGACTAGGGAAGAAACTCAATACAGTAATTGGTGCGTAACATCAGTAAATTATACTACCATTTTAAGAGATGTCATTTACAGCAACAGCGAAGAATCCCCGTGTGCTGCTTAAGCCCGGTTTTTGTAGTGCATAGCGGAGATTCTTCAGTCGAGGACTTCGTCAGAATGACAGAAGGCAACTATTTTGTTCCAGTGTCATTGCATTATTTTGCAGTCGGCTCTGATGATGTCGAGAACTGTAATTAGCAGATCATCAATTTATTTTGCCCCAGCACTTATGAGACGGGAATATGAAAAAATGAAAATACAAGAAAATTGAAAGCATTTCGTTATTTTTGCTTTGCAAATCAAACCATTCATATATTAACAAAAGGAAAAGAAAATGGCATTATCTATTGGACAAACTGCTCCGGAATTTTCGCTTTATGACGAAACTAAAACCGAGCGTTCTCTATCGGAATTTCATGGCAAAAATGTAGTATTGGCGTTTTACCCGGGAGCATTTACAGGTGTTTGCGACAAAGAAATGTGTGCTTTTCAAGATGCACTTGCTAATTTGAACAATCTCAATGCACAAGTCATCGGAATTAGCGTTGATATGCCATTTACTGCAAAGGTATTCTCAGAGCGGTATCACTTGGGATTCCCGCTCCTTTCTGATTTTAACCGCCAAGTAATTAAGAAATACGACATCTTGTTTCATGATTTTGCTCATATCCCCGGCTTGGATACATGCGCCAGAACAGTATATTTGCTTGATGGCGGGGGAGTTATCCGTTATGTAGAAGTAACTGAAAATCCCGGTATAGAACCAAATTATCAAGCTCTTATGGATGCCATTGCTGCTCTGTAACCTTTCATGCTTTCATTGAAGCCCTTGAATATTTCGTCATGGGCTTTGTTCTTTAATTATTATACCTACATCAATGTCATATTTTATGAAAAATATTGTGCACCGCAGTTCAGCACTATTGGTGGTTGCTGTATCATGTTTAGCTTTATACTCCACCGGATGTAAGCAAACCGAGCAAACACCACAAACAAATTCAACTCCCGTCGTCGAACAAGTCGGATTGGAAATCGGCGACTCAGCACCAAATTTTACAATGAACGACCAATTTGGTAAACCTGTATCATTGAAGGATTTTAGAGGGAAAGTGGTAATGTTGGATTTTTGGGCTACATGGTGCGGTCCGTGCATTGCATCAGTTCCTCATGTGAAGGAACTGAAAAATAAGTATGCAGGAAAAGACGTAGTGATTTTGGGTGTATCGCTCGATAAAGATTTGGAGCAATGGAAGTCGTACATATCCGACGAGCAGATGGACTGGACTCATGTAGCTGACGGTCTGTATTGGAATAACGCTGTAGCGGTGAAATATCAGATTGAGTCAATACCAAGTGTTTGGATTATTGACAAAAACGGGAAAATTGCTGCAAAAGAATTACGCGGAAGTGCAGTGGAAACTGCTATGGATACTGCAGTTGGTTTGTAGAAGTTACCATCGTTCCCGTTCAGCACGAGCTTTGGGTGTGTTTCTTGTGTCTGCACTGCGAATGGTAATTAAATCCATTCCTGTTAGAAGTACTGTGCTGCCCGAAAATGTACTTGGAATTATATATTCCGTTGCCGGTAAGTTGGTTTTGCCTCTGTAAATAACAGTACAGCCGACTTGAACAGTATACAATTTACCTTCATTTGAAATTTGTATTCTTTCCTGTTGTCCGATTATTGCTCGTACTGTATCAAGTCGGGCTATGGTTTGCCCGTTTTCTTCTATCCACGAACCTGAACCGGTATAGTTGAATGTTATTCCCGATATTGACGTAATGTCATGTGTAGTTGTGCGAAATGTAAACTTTACGCCACGACCTTCTTTGATATTCACAGTAAAATCACCGATAAAATCGGTTACAGGATTTACTCGTAATCCAATAGCTCCGCCGCTATGTAATAGAATTGCATTGTTGCCTGTTTGCTCTACACTGTCAATTTCCGATATATTTAACCCTCCAAAAACTGTTCCCGGTGTGCTTCTTCCCCTATTGAAGCGATACTGATCCGGTTCGGGCAGGAAATTTTTTAGCAATTCACACGAAGACAGCGATAGGGTAAGTATCAATGCTGAAATGAAAATAGCAGTTCTCATATTGTAGCTTTCTGATAAAGCATTATAAGTAGTAGGACAGATTGATTTTATATTTCCTGTCATTCTGAACGTTAGTGAAGAATCTCCGTAAAGCTGCTTAAGACCTTTATGTGTAGTTCTTTGCGGAGATTCTTCGGTTTAAGACCCCCTCAGAATGACAGCACTTTGATTTTTCAATTAATTCTGTCCCGGTAAGTGATAGGACTAAAATAACCGAAAGATTAAATTCAGTAAATTATTTGACTGAAAAATTGGCAAGTAATTAGATGCTTCGACTACGCTGTAAATGACATCTCTTACATTGCCCGTCATTCTGAGTG
>CAZGNO010000174.1:0-2536 GCA_964527785.1 uncultured Chitinophagaceae bacterium | reverse complement strand
GCGATTCGAGTTTCTTATATCATATAGACAGTTTAATTCATTCGGTCGGAGATACAACATTCTGGTCATTGGATGGTAATGTTGGCACAAATCCTGCGGTTAACTTCTTAGGTACAAAAGATGCTCAAGGTTTGTCAATTCGCACAAACGATACAACTCGTATGCGTATTGATGCTACCGGTAATGTTGGAATTGGAAATACATTGCCAACAGAGAGACTGGACGTAACTGGAAATGTGAAATTCAGCGGCGAATTGAAACCTAACGGAAACGCTGGAACAAACGGGCAATTATTAGTATCGCAAGGTACAGGAGCAGCACCGCAATGGACAGATCCGAATGATGTTGTAAAGCAACTTTCAGGTTCGGTGTCAATACCTTTTGGTGCAACATCATTATTAGTAGCAGATACGAATGTAACAGCTAATTCAAGAATACTAGTTACATACGAAGATAATGATGAAACAGGTTTTGTTGTGGTGATGGTATCGAAGAAAAACGTTGGAGTAAGTTTCAAAGTATTATTCTCCGGTCCTGTTCCATCGTCAAATGCTAAATTACATTATATAATAATTAATCCTTAATGGATATTACAGAAGCGACCGAACAGGGAACATAACAGTTACCTGTTCGGTTTCAAACGATGATTTACTTAGATAATTCCCAATCTCTATATTTGAAGAAAATGTTATTACCAACTTGCAAATCGAGTATTATTATGGGTACTTTACGAATACTCTCTGCTGCACTTGTATTGTTTGTAGCTGCTCAAGGAAGCGCGTTCTCGCAGATACGCGATTTACGTGCACAGCGGCTTATCATTGATGATAGCTTAGGCAATACAATAAAGATGCAAACCTCGTCTTCCGGGCTAACTTCCTATACGCTGACCTGGCCTCTTACAGCAGGAACGAATAACTACGTTCTTGTGACCAATGGGGCAAATGGTGTTCTCTCGTGGAAATCAGTAGAGAGCATAAGCAATGGATGGGGACTGAACGGCAATACTCTTACGGGAACAGAAGTTCTGGGGAGTTTGAACGGGCAGCCGCTTGTAATGGTTACCAACGGAAGTGAGAGATTGCGTGTAACCGCTCTTGGTAATATTGGAATAGGGAATACCAATCCATTACAAAAGCTTCAAGTATCGGGTAATATTTTAGTTGATTCGGCTCGTCAGGTTCAATTCCAAAATCCTGCCGGAACTTTCGTTTCTACATTCCAGGCAGGGGCTCAAACAGGAAACATCAATTATACACTGCCAATTTCGGCTCCGGTTGGGAACGGATATCTGCTCTCAAGCTCTACAGGCGGTGCAATGAGTTGGGTTAATCCGTTGAATGCTTTTGTATTTAATAACGGATTAACTATCTCTAATGATACTGTGAAATTGGGCGGACCATTGACAGGCGCAACTACAATAGGAATTGGAACGAATAATTTTACTCTTTCGAATCCTGGAGATGCGGGAAATATTATTTTCGGTAAATTTATTACTAAAGGAATTGTAAAGAATAGTGTAACAGGTGTACTCTCCACAGGCAAGATTATCTTATCGGATACAACAGAAATAACAGGAACATTAGGAATCGGTAACGGCGGAACAAATAATACGATAATCGGTGCAGCAGGAACAGTAGCATATTCAGACGGAACAAAATATACATTTAGTCCTGCCGGAAGTACAGGTCAAATTCTGCAGTTGAGCGGCACAACCCCAACATGGACAAATATCAGTTCGATCGTAAAAGCAAACAACGGACTTAGCTTGTCAACTGATACAGTACAGCTTGGCGGAGCATTAACCAAGAATACAAGCATCCCATTCGGCACAAATAATCTAACTCTGAGTGCAGTTGGAAATACAGGTGATATTATCATCGGTAAATTCGCAACCAAAGGTATCGTAAAGAATAGTGTAACAGGTGTACTCTCCACAGGCAAACTGTTGCTTGGTGATACAACGGAAGTAACCGGCACATTAGGTATAATCAATGGCGGAACAAACAACAACGTTGGAGGTTCAGCCGGTCAAGTATTATACTATGACGGTACAAAGTACAATTATACAACAACAGGTACAACCGGTCAAATCTTACAATCGAACAACACTGGCGCACCAACTTGGGTAGGTGTCGGCAGTTTAGTAAAAGCAAATAATGGTCTGACATTATCAGTAGATACAGTACAACTTGGCGGAGCATTGACAAAGAATACAAGCATACCGTTCGGATCAAATAATCTTACACTCAGTGCGGTAGGTAATACAGGTGATATTATCATCGGTAAATTCGCAACTAAAGGAATTGTAAAGAATAGTGTAACAGGTGTACTCTCCACAGGCAAGCTCTTGCTTGGTGATACAACGGAAGTAACCGGCACATTAGGTATAATCAATGGTGGAACAAACAACAATGTTGGAGGTTCAGCAGGACAAGTACTCTACTATGACGGTACAAAGTATAATTATACAACCACAGGAACAACGGGACAAATCTTACAATCGAACAATACAGGTGCCCCGACATGGATAAAC
>CAZGNO010000173.1:0-2544 GCA_964527785.1 uncultured Chitinophagaceae bacterium | reverse complement strand
TGCCAAGTCATGCTGAACTTGATTCAGCATCTCCGCCATAATGAAGAAAAAGTACGTCGAAATTAGCATGACTAGACAGCAATAGACCCTGAATCGAGTTCAGGGTGACAAGCGTAAGTATTTTACTCCAATGTCATTATATTATTTTGTAGGCGGCTTGGCGACTATTAGGAACTCAGAATGACAGCAATTTAATTTTTCAACTAATTTTGCCCCAGTACTTAATTTATTCATGCGTAACATTACTGAAGCTAATCAGTTACTGATGCAAATAAATATAAAGCAAACGTCCGTGCTCTAATGTAAGAATACGGACGTTCGGTAGTACCCCGTCATGTATTTTTTATTGTATAGTTAACCACGAGAAGGATAGATACCAACCATTGCTATGCAGAAATTTATAACCAAGTATGGCTGCATATTCTGATGCGGCTGAACTCCACTTGGCGGAATCGTACTGGGGCTCATGACACCAGTTATAGCGGAATTATAGAACTGTGCTCCCGAACCACTTGTATCTACACCAGGGTAATTACTTGTCGGATCTGTTTGACCTCCAAGCGTACTGGCATTTACACCATGAGAATGCGACGGAAGCTCAGTTTGATTAAGTGTTACAGTTTCTGACCCAATCGTCTCCCCCATAGAATACGTAGATAGCCCCTGTCCACTACCCCAATGATTGGATACACGTCCGCGCAGATCAGGTAACCCGAAAGTTACTCTACCGTCTCCTCCAAACGTAGTACCCAATAATGAAAAGAGAGCGTTGTACTGACTGATAGGTAGTAACTGACCGGCACATAGATTAAAACCTCGTGGGGCAAATTTGAACCCTGCCATCATAATCTGACCAATAAAAGGCTGTGACATAATATTCTCCTAAAAAGAAATGATTTTTAATTTATTAACTGAAATCTGTTGTCTAAATGTATCTTAACTGCTTGTAATTAATTACTGTAATGAAAAAATCCGGACTTGAAATTTTCTTACTGTCGTTGAGGAAATACTCCTTCCAAAGCAATGCAATAATTAATTGTAAGTGTGGGTTGCAGATTATTATGCGGTTGATTATTGCCTGTGGGTTGTATCATTTGTACACTCATTGTCGTATTCGTTGAATTGGCATAACTTGTGATCCCCGAACCGCTTGTGTCTGTAGAAGGGATGCTCGCGATTGGGCTTTGTGCTCCCGATCCATTTTTATCGGCATTCACCAAATGGCTATGTACTGCCATTTCTGCTGTAATGAGCGTTACTGATTCAGTTCCGATAGAAGTACCGATACTAATCGGGTCTATCCCCGGTCCGTTTCCATAACCGAGTGGGGTACGCCCTTGCAAGTCAGGTAACATAAAATTTGTTGTTCCGTTGCCACCGTAATACGTACCAAGGAGCGAAAACAAAGCGGTATATTGTGCAATGGGCATAGTTTGACCATTACATAAAGCAAAACCGTTCGGCGCAAAGTTAAATCCTGCCGGCATTATCTGACCTATAAAAGTTTCAGCCATGATATTCTCCAATAAATAAATGTTTTTAAGAATTAATTTGTTTAAAGTTAAGACTGTGTGTCTAAAATTTTTTACTCGAAAGGTATGTAGAATTAATAATTTCTTAGCTTGGAGACGGGTAGATACCTTCTGTCGCAATGCAGAAAGTAATTGCCAAAGACGGCTGCATATTATCATGAGGTTGACTGCCACCTACCACTGTTACCACACCCGGGTTCATTGTCGTATTTGGAGCTGCAGAAGAGTAATTGGTAGCACCGGCAACACTATCTTTAGCAAATACCAATCCGGTTGGATTAGCTTGGGTTGCGTTATTACCCGATGCTGCTACAAGATGTCCGTGAGCCATTTGAGCATATGTAAGGGTTACAGCATTACTTCCGGCCATTTCACCAATGGCACGGTTAGTTAATCCAGGTCCTTGCCCTTGGCTTATTGCTGCACGACCGCGTAAGTCAGGTAATCCAAATGTTGTTTCACCATCACCACCATAAATGGTGCCTAATAATGTAAAAAGTGCTTCATTCTGGCTAATAGACAATAGCTGCCCATTACAGAGTAAGTAGCCGACCGGAGCAAAATTAAAGCCCACGGTAATAATTTGTCCGAGAAATGGAGTTGCCATTGATTCCTCTGAATAATATTAAAAAAAATGGATAACTGTTACCCGAGCATATTTTAACTCAAGTATATGCAAGATAGATTATAAATATCAAATGAAAAATATTTTTTTCAATATTTTTTAATTTTAACAAATACGGTAGGAATTGTAGGAGACAGGGGGTGCTTTTGTAGTGGTTTTTGGCGATTCGTAAATAGTTTTTTCTGATGTAATATTCTTATTTGTAAATTATTTAGGGTGATTTTATTGCTTTTAGATGATGTAGGATGAATATTTTATCTAAAATGTTTGAAATAAAATTTGACTATAACTCCCGTACCAATTTACTATAAAAAAAAATACTGGACAAGCCCACCGCACGATTTCAACGCACGATTTCAACGCACGATTTCAACGCACGATTTCAAC
>CAZGNO010000172.1:0-2700 GCA_964527785.1 uncultured Chitinophagaceae bacterium | reverse complement strand
ACTATCATAATCTCAAAAAAATCTCTTGAAAGTTAACACAGTTCTTGACTTGACTTGAAATTACTTGCCAAATTTGGTCAACGAACACGAAAAAACTACGTAAACATACTTGTGCTATAATAAATTAGCAATGCCGTAATTTAAAGTAACACATAGTTGTCATACACTCATTATAATCTTATATTGTGAAAAACATCTGAAAAATTGACTTGACTTTTACAGTTCCGTTAGGAACGATCTGTTTGTAGAAACAATACCAAAAAATTAATAAGCTCCGTAAGGAGCGACCTGTCTACAGCAGGGCTGTTAAGTTCTAAAGGTGACAGATTGTTGTATCTCCCGTAGGGAGAATATATCGGTAGAAATAGATGTTCTCCTGAGTCTTCAAGCCCCTTCGGGGCGACTCTGTATCAGCAATGTTACTATATTACATTCCTGACGGAACTTTACAGGAAGTGATGAACTTGTTTTTTACCGATATGTTGCCCCGATGGGGCAGCACAATTGATGATTTTATATTCAAATCAGAACTTAACAGCCCTGCTGTCTACAGGGTATCTCTCAACAAGCGGGTCGCACCTGACGGAGCTTGAAATGAGGCGAGAAAGAGCATTTTCTACAAACAGTCCGCCCGTACCGGGCTTCAAAAGCATAAATGAATATACTGTACAGCTTAGTAAATTTTATCAGTATAGGCAAATTCAAACAATGTACAGAACAAATAGCATTTAAAAAAACCGAATATATAACTATTCAATGCTCGGCGGTAAACACCTACCTTGACTTTCGCTATTTGTTTTGCATTGATGACAATTATTAGAAATAATCTTACATAGCATCACTTACTTACCATAAAAAAAGAGCGTGGTTTCCTACTGTTACGCGGGAAAACACGCTCTATTTTCATAGAATCAGCTTATATTACACTGTTTCCCCTAGTCCGCCTCTTGGGATTTTCCCATTCACGTTTGGCATCAGATCACGCTCACCAAGATTTACGGCATTGAACCAACGACGACGATTAAAGTCATCACGGTTCTTATTACAAATAATCTGGAAACACGTTGAATTACCTTGCCCTGCAATATCCACCGACCAACCGAGGAATATTTCCCAACAGCGGAACCACCACTGACCATATGCACTTAGTACGTGGTCTTTGTGCTTTTGCCAATTATGATACCACAATTGAATCGTTTGTGAATAGTGAATCCCGATATTTTCAACGCTGTGAATTTCAAACCCAGCTTTTTCGAGACGCTTCACTACAAACGAAAGCGGCATACTCGCATCAGCACCCGGGAAAATATATTCTCCCATAAACCCACCCCAAATGAGTGATTCTTGGTGATAGCCCGCACGAAGTCCTGCGATTTGCAGATAGAAGATACCGTCATCTTTGAGCAAACCTGATATTTGTTTCATAAATTTTGTGAAATTCTTTACGCCTACGTGCTCAGCCATTTCGAGGCATGATACTCTGTCGTATTTATCGGCAGGGATGCTGCGGTAATCCATACGAAGAGCACGCGCTCTGTCTTTTACACCCCAACGCTCAATTTGTGCGTTTGCATAGTCCGCACCGGCTTGAGCAATGGTGATTCCCGTAGAATCTGTTCCATAATATTTAGCCGAGTGTGCTGCCAGCGTACCCCATCCGCAGCCGATGTCCAGAAGACGATGCCCTTTTTTGAGCTGCATTTTTTGACAGACTAAGTCCAGTTTCTGGTCTTGTGCGGTTTCGAGGTCTTCCAGTCCGGTTTTGAAAAAAGCAGAAGTGTAAATCATCCTATCGCCTAAAAACGAACCAAAGAAGTCATTCCCACGGTCGTAATGGTCGCGAATTACACGCTCGTCCTGTTTTTTGGAGTGGATGGTTACTTGGGGAATAAACTGACCAAAAAGAAATTTGAGGTGATGCCCTACATATTTGTAATTGAAGAAATGAGTTCGATTTTGGAGGAGTTTTTGAATATCGCAAGTTACGTCTACGCGTCCATTCATATAATCTTCGATGAAGGTAGTAATCGGAACTTTCACGCCATTTTTGTAACGTGAACTCACGCTATTATCCCGGACAACCACCAAATCCAAGATGTTTTTCGATTGAATTGACTCAACTGCCATAAATTTTTCCCTGCGAATACATTGTACAAAACACAATTATTTGCACAATTTACCTTATTTTCTACAATAAAAAATCAAAAAAGCAAGTGAAAACAAAAATTTGCGACATTTATTGTACTTTTGGGCAGATTTACACCGTAAATCATCTCAAACATACTGATTTTCCATAAGTTTCATGAAAATTTAACGTCACTCGTGTAATTTGCAATGTTGTGAATTTTCAAAAAACTCATATTGTATGTGCAATTTGAATTTCTCCTTTATTCTGTTAGTTGCGCAAAATAGATTGTAATAATCGAGCAGGTGTCGTTTTGGTGTTCCTGACAGCCGCACAAAGCCAACTGCAAAATAATGCAATGACATTAAAGTTTGTCATTCTGATGGAGTCCTCGACTGAAGAATCTATTAGAACGCAAGTGAAGAATCACCGTATACTGTTCAAACATTTATGTGTAGTGCTTTGCGGAGATTCTTCGGTCTAAGAATCCCTGTAAATGACATCTCTTACATTGCCCGTCTTTCTGAGTGCAACGAAGAATCTCCGTATGCACATCCGTCCAGCAGATTTTCACG
>CAZGNO010000171.1:0-2806 GCA_964527785.1 uncultured Chitinophagaceae bacterium | reverse complement strand
CCCGAGCAAACTGTTCGGGCTTTCCAAAATAACTAAAGAGTAGAGAAGATTATTCAGGCAATACTCCCATTTTTCCAAAGATCCACCCCAACAGACCTCCAACAATTGCTGTCATAACTCCAACACCGATTATATCCAAAAACAGTACAGTAAAATCTTTGTAGATGTTCATAAATGACATAAACTGCAAATCAACAGCAATAGAAATCGGAATAGAAATCATCATATTGACCATCATTCCTTTTTTGAAGGAATACACTTTCGCCCATTTGACAAAAACAATTGACGTTAGCAACCCCCAAAAAACATTTGAGAGAGTGAGCAAAAGCATATCCGGTTCGAGCTTCATAAGTCCGACATACGGAACTGAATGCTCTTGAATCATGCTCATCAGCACCAAGCCAAAAATCAACCCGCCAAATATTGAATTGAGTAATCCGCCTACGACCGTCCCAATCAGAATACGTGTATTCATAATACAACCCTGGAAAATTTAGAAAAAAACAATTAAAAGAAGAGAGAGATTATCTTTTTTTGTCTGACAAATTTCGAGGCAATGACCGATAGGAATCTATGTATTGTTAGGAGTTACATACTTATTTTTTCAATGCACCGCAAATTACAAATTATTTGAACTGTTTGCAATCTTTTTTTGTTATGTCCATTAGTTTTTTAACGTTTTGCGAGCGTTTGGTTGTTTGTGAGCGGAGTACCGTGAGGAGTACCCGAAAATACATACACATAGCTCGCGGTTTCAACCGTGGGACAAGAATGCGCCCACCCTCAAAAAACCATTTCAATGGTTTACACACTTTCATTTTGTATTGTGTATGTTTATATGTAGTTTCGCTTATGTAGAAATCGTGAATCGAATTCAATTGCTTATCAATATCTTATTTAAATGAATCAAGAAGAAATTATTCGGTTAATTGAGCGTGGTTTTGAAACAAGTACGCTTCAGTTTAAGGTAACAATTAATAATATTAATCAATTATCACAGGAGATGGTTGCTTTCTCCAACACTCTTGGAGGGCTTTTGATAATCGGTGTTACGGATAAGGGGGAAGTTCACGGAATTTCTGCAGATGAAATCAGAAAACTTAATCAGTGGATTGGCAGTGCAAGCACCGAATTAATCAAACCGCCTATTTCTCCGCTCACGGACGTGATTCAAATTCAAGGGAAAAATATACTGGCTGTTGAAATTAGGCAGGGGGCAAGCAAGCCGTACTATACTAACGAAGGAATTTCGTATATCAAAAAAGGAAGTGATAAAAGGATTGCTCCACCTGAAGAAATCCTGAGAATGTTTCAAGAATCGGGTAAAATATATGCTGATGAAGGAATTGTACGTAATACTTCTGTGAATGATATTGATGAAAATATTTTTAGAGAATTTATATATAATAAATATTTATCTCAAAGGTCAGGGGCGGCGGTTTCCCTTCGTGAGTTTATGCAAATTCCGATGAGCAATGCTCTTGAAATGATAGGAGCAAATGCGCCTCTCGCAACTGTCTTAAAAAACATGGCATTTTCAGATGGAAGTGATTTAACCCTTGCAGGATTAATGCTTTTTGGAAAGAACCCTCAACATTTCAAACCTATGTTTACGATGCAATGTGTGTATTACGCAGGAAATGATATTGCAGGAACTCATTTTAGGGATAGTCCGCCACCTTATGAAGGAAATCTGAAAACACTGTTTGAAAATGCAATGACCTTTCTAAAACGTAATTTAAGATACGTTCAAGTTCAGGAAAGTTTTAACAGCTTGGGGGAACTGGAAATACCACAGGCGACACTTGAAGAGTTGCTCGTAAACTCGTTGGTGCACCGTGATTACTACATTGATTCTACGGTAAAGGTGCTGATGTTTGATAATAGAATAGAAATCATCAGTCCGGGTAAAATACCTAATTCGCTCACTATAGAGAACATCATCAACGGGCAATCCATACCGCGTAATCCGATAATCCACTCCAACGCTCAGTTTTTACTGCCGTATCGCGGGCTTGGCAGTGGCATCCCACGAGCACTTCGTAACTACAAGAATATTGAGTTTGTGAATGATGAGGCGGGGCAGTTTAAGGCGATTATTTATAGGGCGGGGTGAACTAATATTAAAGATAATTGATATTGGTAACACGAGCGGAAGAGAACATAGCCCACGGTTTCAACCGTGGGACAAGAATGCGCCCACCCACCCAAAAACCATTTCAGTGGTTTACGCACTTTCATTTTGTATTGTGTATGTTTATATGTAGTTTCGCTGTTGTGAGTGATGAGGCAGGGCAGTTTAAGGCGATTGTTTATAGGGCAGGGTGAGGGGAAATATAACATAGAGATTATTCAAAGTATTTCGAAGATGATGCATAGTTACTTTTAATCACATCGTGCTAAAACCACTGTTTAATGAATACAAATAATACAGATAAAAAAAGACAACACTACGTACCGAAATTTTACTTACGTAATTTTTCGGTCGAAGGCAATGGAAAGCAAATTGGTATATTTAATACAAATCAAGAATTATACATACAAAATGGTGCACTTGCAAAACAAGCTTATATGCCTTTTTTCTATGGAAAAGATGGAAAAATAGAAGATTTGCTATCCTTACAAGAGGGGGAAGCATCGTCAGTCATACGTGAGATTATAAATACAGGTAAATTACCTCTGTATAATTCATTAGAGTATAAAATACTGTTATTGTTTGTAATATTAACAGCGTCAAGAAACCCACGTTCCTGTCGCAGCCCCCTAAATGCCTGGACATAAATTCTACTTATTTTGCAATCCAAAA
>CAZGNO010000170.1:0-2827 GCA_964527785.1 uncultured Chitinophagaceae bacterium | reverse complement strand
CAGGGTCTATTGCTGTTAAGTCATGCTAATTTCAATGTGCTATTTCGTCTTACACTCGGAGATGCTGAATCAAGTTCAGCATGACAGGATACAAAATTGTACTAACATTTTAAGAGATGTCATTTACAGGGATTCTTAGGCCGAAGAATATCCGTAAGGCAATACACATAAAGGGCTTAAACAGCACACGGTCATTCTTCGCCGGCGTTCAGGATGACATGGCATATAAAATTTAAATAAATCTGTCCTACTACTTACTAGCCCGTTAGATAGAATCACATGATTATTATTAGTTATTCAAATCATATTTATTCTTTACGAGGAAATTCAATGAAACTTTTGTTTATAATTCTGATATGCCTTATCATAAGTGGTACCCAAACCTATTCTCAAAATATCAAGGCAACCACTCAAGACGGTAAAGAGGTTGTTCTTTTACCGAGTGGTACGTGGAAATACGCCGATCCGAATGTTATTAAAACCGGCACGAAGCCGGCAACGGCAACGAAAACTGTGAAAAGTACAATTGTAAAGGGGTTCGAATATTGGATGAACGGTAAAAAATGGGCAGCTGCCAAGAAAAAGGATACTGAAAATGCAGAATTTCAGTTTACCCATACAGATGGTAATTGCTCAATTATGATTTTTACCGACAAAAATTTTGTAACGGCAGATTCGTATGCCCAGCAGTTTTTGGACGGGCTTCATCAAAGTTCACCGGATGCTAAGGTTGTGAGCGAAGAAAAGAGAATTGTCAACGGAGTGGAAACTCGCTTCGTTTCGGTAGATGCGATATTCGACGGTATGTCCTTTCGGTATTTTGTATGTTTCTATTCCGGTAAAAAAGGAACTACGCAATTAATATCATACACAGCCAAGGATATTTTCCCTGAGTTTGAGAAGGAAATTGTTGACTTTATGTACGGCTTTGTGGTAAAAGACTAATAACTGATAGAGTCGGATATCCGAACTGAGGTGGTTCGCAAGTTTTTTTTTGCGCATAGTTATAAACAAGGGGGCATACGCCCCCCTTGTTCGATATTGATTTCAGCAAGTAGACACAAATATGGTTACGATCATATCATTCTTCTTGCTTTTAGTTCGAGATATTTATTGATAGTGTTAACGGTTAGTTCTTTTGGTGGGGTGAGAACAGCTTGAATTCCAAACCGTTCTAGCTCCTTCACTATCAGACGCTTTTCGTAGGCAAACTTCTCAGCAATGGTTTTCAGGTAAATTTCTTCGGTAGTTATCGCAGTTGTGTCCAAAAGTGAACGAAGCTCTGTGTTCTCAAAGAAGATTACTACCAAAAGATGCTGCTTTGCAATGCTGCGTAAATAGGGTAATTGACGCTCAAGCGAGGAGAGTGTTTCGAAATTCGTATAGAGTAAAAGCAAACTGCGTTGAGGAATTCTCTTGCGGACAGTCGCGTGCAGAAGTTCATAGTTAGATTCAGTATAACCTGTTTTTTCGGCGTAGAGAAGCTCTAAGATAGTATGCATTTGCGAAGTTTTACGTTCGGCAGGAAGTACCGAGCCGATTTTACTTGCAAAAGTGATAATTCCCGCCTTGTCTTGTTTCAAAATTGCCACGTTCGAGAGTACCAACGACGAATTGATCGCATAATCAAGCAGACTCATTTCCTCGAACGGCATTTTCATCACACGTCCTTTATCTATTACCGAGTAAACGTGTTGTGCTTTCTCGTCGGTAAAATTATTTACCATCAAATCTCCGGTTCTGGCTGATGCCTTCCAATTTACCATTCGGTAGTCGTCCCCTCGCACATAGCGGCGAATGTGCTCAAACTCCATAGATTGCCCAATGCGACGGATTTGCTTGATGCCTGCGTCCGTAAGGCGGTTGCTGATGGCAAGGAGTTCGTACTTGCGAAGCTGAATGTAGGACGGATAGACAGGTACAACGGCATTTTGAGAAAAACGATAACGGCGTCTTGCCAGTCCGAGAGGTGAGGACACAAAAACATTGACTGCCCCAAAACTATACTCACCGCGTTTAGTCGGGCGGAGAGAATATTGAATGGTCTTCACCTCGGCAGGTTGAAGTGATAAGGAGGCAAAAGAATCGCGAACTTGAAATTGAAAGGGAATTTCGTCTATGACCGTTAGTTCAACCGGAAATGTATAATGATTTTCGAGTGCAATATCTATGTCGTTTTGGTCACCGTTTGAGAGTTTATCAGGGGTGTTTCGCTTCGCATTAATTCCTTTCTTTGTTCTATAGAGCGCAAATATTTCAATGGCAACGAGCATTGCACCGATTGCGAGTGCGCCCTTCGCGACGGGCAATAGAATAGGAAAGGGGAATGCAAGCCCAAAGAGAAAAAACAATCCCCCCATCACTCCAAAGAAGCGATTTGTAAGGTAGAGTGAAGCTATGAGGGAGCGGATTGGGCTGAACATAAAAAGGAAAATTAATTGATGAATTTAAGTGATAGGACTAAAATAACCGAACCATTAAATTCAGTAAATTATTTGTTTGAAAAAATGGCAAGTACTAGATGCTTCGACTACGCTGTAAATGACATCTCTTAAAATGGTAGTACAATTTTGTGTCCTGTCATGCTGAACTTGATTCAGCATCTCCGTGTGTAAGACGAAATAGCACATTGAAATTAGCATGACTTAACAGCAATAGACCCTGAATCGAGTTCAGGGTGACAAGCGTAAGTATTTTATTCCAATGTCATTGCATTATTTTGTAGGCGGCTCGGCGGCTATCTGGAACTGTAAATGACATCTCTTAAAATGCTAGTACAATTTAGTGTCCTGTCATGCTGAACTTGATTCAGCATCTCCGTGTGTAA
>CAZGNO010000169.1:0-2834 GCA_964527785.1 uncultured Chitinophagaceae bacterium | reverse complement strand
CCCTGTCATTCTGAACGTTAGTGAAGAATCTCCGTATGCTGTTAAGCCCTGTATGTGTAGTTCTATGCGGAGATTCCTCGGTCTAAAAATCCCTCAGAATGACAGCACTTTGATTTTTCAATTAATTCTGTCCCAGTAATTATTGGTAAAGACTATTTTTTTTTTAATAAATTCTAAAAAACTTTTGATGCATTATGGAAAAACTTATTCCTGTATTATCTGAAAAAGAGAAGGACGGAATGGTTGCCTACTATACTACTTTTGAAAAATATGCTGATACATTTTCTCAAAAGGCAAGAGAGGATTTGAATGACCATCCCGTCATAGGAAAACTCATCAGAGGTATTCCTAAAGATGTTTCAGATGCTAATGATAAGTTGTCGAGAGCACTTCAAAGAGATGCAATAGTTAATAACAACTGGAAACCGTTTGTTGAGTATCAGATACAGCAAGGTGTCGTATATGCGAAACTGGGGCTAGATTTCAAATCGTGGTATGATGTGATATCACTTGTCAGGAACTACCTTACTCCGTATCTATATAAAGAATATGGCACAGGCGATGTATTCTTTGGTGCTCTAAATGGAATGAACTCCTTCATGGATATTGCAATGGGCATAATCGGCGAAGCATATATGCAAGAAAAAAAGGAACTTATTGATATTGACAAAGCAAAAATTAAGAAGTTGAATGATGAATTAGAGCAGCGGGTAAAGGAGATTGGAGACTATCAATATGCTTTGGATGAATCGGCAATTGTAGCAATTACCGATCAAAAGGGAATAATTAAAAAAGTTAATGATAATTTTTGTTCAATTTCTAAATATTCAAGAGATGAATTAATCGGACAAGACCATCGCATCATTAATTCAGGGTATCATACCAAAGAATTTATACGTGATTTATGGGTAACGATAGCAAACGGAAAAATCTGGAAAGGCGAGTTAAAAAACAAAGCAAAAGACGGAACAATATACTGGGTGGATACAACAATTATCCCTTTCCTAAATGAACAAGGTAAGCCATTTCAATATGTAGCAATCAGGTCAGATATTACTGAACGTAAGAAATCAGAAGTTGAAATCACAAAACTCAATGAAGAATTGAACCAACGGGTAAAAGAAATTGAGGATTATAAATATGCTTTGGATGAATCATCAATTGTAGCAATTACCGATCAAAAGGGAATAATTAAAAAAGTTAATGATAATTTTTGTTCAATTTCTAAATATTCAAGAGATGAATTAATCGGACAAGACCATCGCATCATTAATTCAGGGTATCATACCAAAGAATTTATACGTGATTTATGGGTAACGATAGCAAACGGAAAAATCTGGAAAGGCGAGTTAAAAAACAAAGCAAAAGACGGAACAATATACTGGGTGGATACAACAATTATCCCTTTTCTGAATGAACAAGGCAAGCCATTTCAATATGTAGCAATCAGATCAGATATTACAGAGCGCAAGAAATCAGAAATTGAAATCATAAAACTCAATGATGAATTGAGCCAACGAGTAAAAGAGATTAGTGATTATAAATATGCTTTGGATGAATCGTCTATAATAGCAATTACTGATCAAAAGGGAATAATTAAAAAAGTTAATGATAATTTTTGTGCTATTTCAAAATATTCACGAGAGGAATTAATAGGACAGGATCACCGTATTATTAATTCAGCATATCATTCCAAAGAATTTATACGTGATTTGTGGGTGACGATAGCAAACGGAAAAATCTGGCAGGGTGAATTGAAAAACAAAGCAAAAGACGGAACTATTTATTGGGTGGATACAACAATTGTTCCTTTTTTGAATGAGCAAGGTAAACCCTTCCAATATATTGCTATCAGGTTTGATATTACCGAGCGTAAAAATACTGAAACTGAAATAAAAAAACTGAACGAAGAATTGGAGAAAAAAGTAACTATCCGTACAGCAGATTTAGAATCAATTAATAAAGAATTAGATGCGTTCACGTATTCAGTTTCCCATGATTTACGAGCACCGCTTCGCGCAGTGAACGGATATGCTGAAATGCTTAAAGAAGACCATGGTGATAAGCTGAATGAAGATGGAAAGCGAATTATTAAAGTAATCCGATACAACGCTAAAAGAATGGGGATGCTTATTGATGATCTTCTTACTTTTTCTCGGCTCGGAAAAAAAGAACTGCATAGAAACAATATAGATACAAATAAGTTAATGCAAGAAGTTTTGAAAGAAATAAATAATTATATTTCACATAATGCAGAAATTAAGGTAACCGAGTTGCATCATATAAATGCTGATTATACATTATTTCATCAAGTACTGTATAATCTAATTTCAAATGCGATTAAATACTCATCTAAACGTGAAAAACCGATTGTTGAAATATTATCTGAAGAAAATAATGGAGAAATTGTTTTTTCTGTGAAAGACAACGGAGTAGGTTTTGATATGCAGTATAAAAATAAATTGTTTGGAGTGTTTCAAAGGTTGCATTCTCAAGATGAGTTTGAAGGAACGGGAGTAGGACTGGCTATAGTCCATCGAGTAATTACTAAACATAACGGAAGGGTTTGGGCGGAAGGAAAGTTAGGTGAAGGGGCAGTATTTAAGTTTTCGTTATCAAATGATTCAATGCAAGGATACAATTAATGTACATAGTTGCTAATTGAAATACAGAGTCACGGGCAGTCAGAATGATTGAAAAATGTTATTTCAATTAATTTTTCTAGAGAGTTCCATTTTTTTTGATGCCTATAAATTAAATAATACAGAGTTTTTATAGAATTAACTGATGTTACGCAAGATTATATTGATTAGACCTTATCAACAACAAATTTA
>CAZGNO010000168.1:0-2897 GCA_964527785.1 uncultured Chitinophagaceae bacterium | reverse complement strand
GCATACGTTTATTAAATAAATACTGTTTGCTTATATAGTCCGTAAAAAGGTATTTTTGTTGAAGTCAGGTGTAGAACCTGACTTGACTAGGGAAGAAACTCAATACAGTAATTGTTGCGTAACATCAGTTATATAAAGTCTAGTAAATATTTACAATTATTGGAAGTAAATCTCTGGTCGGTCGCTACACCTGCCTTTTCATTAAATGCCAAATAACCACGCAAATGTAAATACTGCAATAACTTTGCGAGTATAGTTTCGTAAAAAGGTATCTTAGCCGAAAGCAGGTGTAGCACCTGCCTTGACATAAATGACAAACATTTTATATGATATCATTTGCTGCGAAAGTGAAACCGCTATCTGAATGACGCTATTTGATTGGTGTGATTATTCACACTAACACTTATTTTCACCCCCTTTTCTGCCTACCTGTATATTTCCCCCAAACATGACTAATATCATAGATTTACACTCATTAATGAAGTAAGTTGCATTCAAGAAATGAAATAATCTCCCATTATTCAACGGAAACAAGATGAAAGCAATTCAACGAATCCTGGTTACATTCATTCTAAGCGGCATATTTATTTTCTTTGCGTGCGACGACAACGCACTCAGCCCAAATGAAATTGGCGGAGAAACAAACCTTGACCTTACAAAAGTAGGGGGTGAATTTAGTTCCTATTTATCCACCGATGCATGGATGCCTACCCTCGACAATCTCAAGGATACTGCAATCATTACAAAGAACGATAACGGCAATATTACCGTTCACGTAAGAGCCGGTTTTGACTCTGTCTTTATTGCAGCAATTGATTCAATGTTGGGAACACAAGCACTGCCAAAGGAAATCAAAACTGCTTTGATAGATAAATACCTTAAAAAATTCGGGGCAACAATTGACACGTCAAACAAGAAAATGATGCACGCGGAATTTGACATAAAAATGAAAGTCACATCAGAAGGTATTCAGGAATTCATGAGCAGCGGAGGAGATTTATCACGTCCATATACGATTGTGAAGTATTCGGCGAACGTTGGTGATAAATATGAATTCACCGATGAAGACGGGATAAAGGTAACACGCACCATAGTCAGCAAATCCACAACCGATGACTATCCCATGGGCTTTTGGATGATTAAGGTTATGAAAATCGAGCAGACAAAAGATGACCCGGTTATTGACAAAATCACCTACATAACCAATCATAAGTTTGGGTTGGTGGGCGTAATCTTGCAAACAAAAAACGGGAAAACGATGAAACTCGGTATTATTCCGCCAAATGCGTAAACTTATATAAAGTCTAGTAAATATTTACAATTATTGGAAGTAAATCTCTGGTCGGTCAAGGCAGGTGCTTACCGTCGTGTTCTGTCAAGTTATAAATATCAAAAAAAAACAAGTCAAATCAGTTGTTACAACTGACTTTCCGTAAAGACGCTTAGAAGTAAGGTCGGTTGTAACAACTGCCAAGACCTTATTCTACATTCAGTCCATATTTAAAATTAGGATTCTATTATGAAACGTGTCACAAACAGCATCTCGTTCTCGGTCATTATTTTCTTGATTTCCGTTCTTACGCTCAGTGCTCAGGATGTAAGCAAGATAACCTCAAAGTACGATTTCATCCCCGGTGAAAAGGTTGTATTCTATGATGATTTCACCTCAGAAGCAGTCGGTGATTTCCCCGTGCAATGGAACACTAACAGCAGCGGCGAAATTGTTACGGTTGCAAATTCAGCCGAGCGTTGGTTTCAAATGACAAAAAGCGGTTACTTTATTCCGGAAGCAAAGACAGATTTCACCGATAATTTCACAGTTGAATTTGATATAATACCGCACAATACCGAAGGTAACGAGAGTATGTATGGCATTGATTTTTATTTGGTAAGCGGTGTGCTCACCGACCCGAACGAAGGCGGTGCAATTCCGGGTAAAGCAGGAGTGAGAATTTCACCAAGCTACGACATGGTTTCATGGACTAATTGGTCGGAAAAAGACGAAGGGTACAAAGACTTTGGCAGTGCCAATTATGTATTCAAAACATCGGAGAGAATGCACATCGCTCTGTGGGTGCAAAAACAGCGACTGCGTATGTATGCAGGCGAAAATAAAATTCTGGATTTGCCTCGCGGTTTGATTGCCGGATACAAACATAATATTTTCAGATTTCAGATTAGCGATGAGGTCAATCCCTTTATCACCAATTTTCGGATTGCTGTCGGTCAGCCGGATATGCGCAATAAACTACTCAGTGAAGGTAAATTGATTTCCTACGGCATTCAGTTCGACGTTAATTCCGACAAAATTAAACCTGAATCATATGCCACACTCAAGGAAATAGCACAAGTTTTGAAAGAAAACCCTGCACTGAAAATCAAGGTTGTAGGGCATACAGACTCCGATGGCGATAATACAAGCAACCTTGATCTTTCCAAACGCAGAGGTGTTGCCGTTAAAAAAGAACTTGTTGAAACATTTACCATAGAATCAGGGCGTATCGAAACTGATGGGAAAGGTGAAACTGAGCCGATTGGACCGAACGACACAACATTGAATAAATCCAAGAATAGACGTGTAGAGTTTATAAAAATGTAGCGTGTTTGCTGCAAAGCAAATATGAAAGCGAAGAATCTCCGCTGTCTGTAGAATTAGAGCAGCATAGAAGCGGAGAGACTTCGCATAATGGAGTACCAAAGAGAATATATTATTTTACGGTATTGCTATTTAAGTATTGCTTTACAGATTAGTAAGTACCGAGACAGATTAAATTGCTACATTCAGTCCTGTCATTCTGAGTTCCTGATAGTCGCCGAGCCACCTACAAAATAATACAATGAAATAAAAAATAAGACAGTTGCCTTCTGTCATTCTGAAGGAGTCTTCGACTGAAGAA
>CAZGNO010000167.1:0-3515 GCA_964527785.1 uncultured Chitinophagaceae bacterium | reverse complement strand
AAAAGGTATTTTTGTTGAAGTCAGGTGTAGCACCTGACTTGACATAAAAAAAATCAATACATTAATTGATGCGTAACATCAGTTACTGATTATTGACCAATAAAAAACCGCCCGTCCTATTTCACCGATTCACAATTAGCAACCGAATTATATTGCGAAGCAGGAAAATCTTTTTTGAATTTGGAGAATGCCTTGGTTGCCTGATCGGTTTTACCTAATCCGCAGAATACGTGCCCCAGCCGAACAAGTGTCCGCTCCATCACTCCCGGTGGAATATTTGGTTTGGAGGACAGCATCGTCAGGATTTTTTCGGCTCGCTCCAACTGACCGAGTACCGAAGCGCACTCGCCCTGCATGAACTGAACTTCGTAGAGGAGCGGGTCGTCGTTTTTGATTGTTCCGGCTAGCTGGGTGAATCTGTCGGATGCCTCAACATATTTCTGATTATTGAAAAGAGCGGTCGCCCTTTCTACTTCTTCTGCAATGTTTGCTGTGACAGCAGTTGTGGGGGGGGTGAATACAGGTGCATTACCAACTGCTATTGTGTCACCAAAGCGACGTGATGCAGTATTTTTTGATGAAACATCATCGGCAGGAGTATCCGTTGCTTTCTTCTGAGGGAATACACTTCCGCGAACAGGACGCTGGGCAAGTGCAACTGCTCCCGAAAAGATCATTAATCCCAAAAGAATATATATTGTTTTTTTCATAATGAATTCTCCTTGTGATAAGGTTTTGCATATAGAATTAAGTACTCTGTCATTCAGAGGGCTTCTTAGACCGAAGAATCTCGGTTTAATTGACTCCGAAGAATTATATCATCTACTAAATAAAATCTTTAGAAATAGCAACAAATTCTTGAATGTTACTTTCTTAAATACATACTATTCAAGAGTAGTCTAAACTGAGATTCTTCGGTCTAAGAAGCCCTCTGAATGACATTCATTATTTTAGTTAGCTTTTATATTCTTCAGTATTTAGCGCAATTTGAAACGATACAACCAACTTCCTGCCTCACCACGAAACATCTACCGAATCCTCGCCGCCGTCAATACCGATTACCGTCCCGTTTATCCACCCTGCTTCGGGTTTGACCAAAAGCATCATAGCACTTGCAACATCCTGCGGGGTTGTGAGACGGTGGAACGGATTGCGACTTAAAGCATTTTCAATCAGGATTGTATTTCCCGGAATCTTGCGCAATGCAGGGGTATCCGTTACTCCTGCACGGATTGCATTTGCAGTAATGTCCCACGGGGCTAGCTCCAACGCCATTTGGCGGATATATGATTCCATCGCGGCTTTAGCAGCCGATACAGCACCATACATCGGCAATACCCGGTGGCTGCCCGCGCTGGTAAGCCCGAACACACGCCCGCCGCGACCAAACACTCCGGCTGTCACTGTGTCCTGAACCCAATACACCAAACTGTTTGCCATTACATCCATTGTCATTTCAATTTGCTTTTGGGTGAGCATTGCTGCGGGTTTGGCAGCCACTACCGGCACGAGCGAACCAAATGCAAGCGAATGGAGCAGCACCTTTACCGAGGCGTTAGTATGTTTTGCGCATTCTTCGGTGATGGCGGTCATTACTTCCTTGCGGCGGTCGGCGTCAGCGGCATTTACATTGAAGAAATGTGCGTCCACACCGAGTGCGGCAAGGTCGGTTTTCATCTCTTCCACCTGTGCCATACCTGCTGCACGGTCGAGATGCACACCGAAAATATGATACCCTTCCTTGGCGAGGGCAAGCGTACATGCCTTACCGAAACCGCTTGAAGCTCCTAGAATTAATGCGTACTTACGTTCTGATTCCATTACCGTATTCTCCCGATATTAATAATTTGTGGCTGATAGATTCTGCAAAATTATGAAAGAAATGGTGAAGAACGACTATGAAAACTCGGTGACGTGGGAATTGGGGGTGAAAATAGAGTAGTTTTTGAGTAATGAGAGAGTAGGTTTTCTTCGTAAGTTTGTGAGATTAAAATTCAGTTTGAGTTATCTCATTATCTTAACTGATATTGATTAGGTAAGAAAGTGCTGCATACAACACAATTAAACTTTATAAACAAATAAATATAAAAAGTTATGACACCAAGAGTATGGGTAAGTGAAATCGAATTTAGTGATGGAAAAAAAATAGAACTAGATAAAAATGATATTATTGTTTTTGTTGGTCCAAACAATGCTGGAAAAAGTGCATCTCTAAAAAACATTTCAGAACTTTTATGGAATCGAGATAAAAAAAACAAGTTAAAGGTTGTAAAAGATATTGTTATTGAAAAAGAGGGAGAAATTTCTGACCTAATTTCATTTTTAAAAATAAAATCTCTTGATTCTGAGGAATCGAATCCAACATATGTTGGGTATAACTATGAAGTTTATGGACCATCAGCAATGAAGTATTGGAATGAATATAAATATGGACTTTCTGAATTATCTAGATTGTTTATTAACACTTTAACTACCGAAGGAAGATTAAGTGCTGCCAACCCTGCTAATAATATTAAAATAACTTCTGATGTACTAAGACATCCTATTCATTTTCTTCAAAAAGATGATAGCCTTGAAGAGAAGTTTAATGAATATTTTAAACAAGCTTTTGATAAGGACTTGATGCTCCATAGAAATGCAGGAAGTGAAGTTCCTTTTTATGTAGGTGATAAACCAATCCCTAAAGACGGTGAAGACAGGCAGTCGATTGGGTATTTAAGAGAAATTGAAAAACAAGATACACTTCTGTCTCAAGGAGATGGTATGAGAAGTTTTGTGGGGGTCTTATTAAGTGCATTTATTTCTGAACATTCAATACTTTTTATTGATGAACCCGAAGCTTTCCTACATCCACCACAGGCAAGACTATTAGGCAAAATGCTTGCAAAAGACTTACCAATGGAGAGGCAACTCTTTTTAGCTACTCATAGCGAAGATTTCCTTAAAGGATTAATTGATGCGGATAAATCCAATTTAAAAATAATACGCATTCAAAGAAATGATAATATTAATATAGTAAGTGTGTTAGAAAATTCTGAAATCAAAAAAATTTGGGACGATTCCCTTCTAAGGCATTCAAATATTCTTAGTGGGCTATTTCATTCTAAAGTAGTTGTTTGTGAAAGTGATTCAGATTGCCAATTTTATTCTAGTATGTTTTCAGAAGGGCTAAATATTAAGGAAGCACAAAAAGATGTTTTATTTATTCATTGCGGTGGGAAGCATCGTGTTCCTGTTGCTATTGCAACATTAAAAAAGCTTGATGTTCCTTTAAAAGTAATTTCTGATTTTGATGTTCTTAATGACGAAACCCCCTTAAGACAAATTTATGAGGGGTTGGGAGGTATGTGGAGTGAAGTTGAAAAAGACTGGAAGCTTGTTAAAGGAACAATTGACGCACAAAGACCAGAACTTTTGACAGAAGATTTCAGAAAGGAGATTGAAAAAATTATTAGCTCAGTTGAAGTTACCCCCAAAAACTGGACAGTAAAATAAGATGTATATTTGCATTCAAA
>CAZGNO010000166.1:0-3624 GCA_964527785.1 uncultured Chitinophagaceae bacterium | reverse complement strand
TTGCACTCAGAATGACGGGCAATGTAAGAGATGTCATTTACAGCACGTCGAAGCAACGTACACTTACCTATTTTTATATACTTATCTATATCATCCAATAGAACACTAAATCACTTATTGCTTTTCAAAGAAGAATAAACCGTACTTAATAAGTTTCCCGTACTTCTTTACCAACGGCAATCAATACAATCATTTTACCCTCAGTACCATCTGTTCCTCATCGAAATACTTCCCTTTCCATTTTATGGCATTGATTTCCACGCCGAAGGTTTCAAATCCAAACTTTTGATATAATGACTTAGCTGCATTGTTATTTGCGATGACTGTCAGGTTAACTTGTTCGATATTGCTATTATTTCTTACACGCCTGAGTAATTCATCCACGAGAATTTTTCCTATCCCCTTACCGCGATGATCGGCGGATACATACATTCTGAAAAGTGTTCCTTTATGTCGTAATTTTTCTCTTTCGTCACCATCTCGACTAAAACTTACCACTCCGGCTAATTCATCACCGATATAAGCTCCCAATGTGAAGCTGCTTTCAGTATCTTTTGTTGGAAATTGATCATTCGCGTCATCATTCGGAGAAATTCTAAAATTCTCTTCATCGCCGGTTAGTCCTATAGATAGAAATTCTTTATAAGAACGTATTTGACTAGATGTAATTTCCAGTATTTGTATTATGTTTGAATGAATCACAGTTGCCTTGTGGAAGTATAGTAAAACGAGCTTGACGACTAAAACCGCAATTTTCTACGCTTGTAACGAAAATTCTTTTCAACTTTTTGCATCTCACCGGCAAAATCATGAAACAGACGCCAGTAAATACTCTCACGTTCTATATCTTGCCAAAAGTTCACACTTTCCAAACATCGCACTGCGTAATAACCAAACATATAATGTGCTACATCTTTACGAATCAAACCCGAATTGGAGAGCAGTGCAACTTCTTCGAGTAAACCCATAAAATCACGCTTATCTTGCGGAGGAACATCACGGAGCCGTATGTCATCATCTACAAGCAACGAGCAAATTTCGTAAAATGCAGGGTTTTCCTTTAGACGTCTGCGCAAAGTAACAAACTGCTCAACCCTCTTCTGAGCCCCCTGACGAATATACTCCAGAATACCGTTTGCAAATGAAAATAGTGCAATAATTGCACCTACAATGATTGCAATATCCTTTAATATACCAATACCCATTGTAATAATTTTCTTTCAAAAAATGTTAAAATACTATAAACGAACAAACCGAACAGTATAAACGTACAAGCCAAACAGTAATTTTTATTACCCTCAGAAGACATATCGCTCTCCGCTAATAACTGAGAATACTGCTGTTACGATTTTCTATCTATATCATCTACACAATACAAATGCATTGGTCATGCTTATCAAAATAAATTCACGTCACACTAACCTATGTTTTTGAAATTCTTGTGATTGTCGTGCAAAAGACGTATTTTGTGCTTAATTAAACAAAATTACTTTGAAATCCTTCTTTATTCATGGAAGCTGTAGCTGACTTACACTCGCATACCCTCCGGTCAGACGGTGTTCTTACACCAGAAGAACTCCTTAAGAAAGCATCTGAACTTGGGCTGACCGCCATCAGCATCACCGACCACGACACAATGGACGGATATGTTGAAGCAGAGCCGCTTGCCGCCAAGTACAATATTGAACTCATTCCCGGAATAGAAATCAGCTGTTTTGAAAATGAACGTGATTATCATGTACTCGGGTACTTTATTGACCCTGACAACAAGGTATTTCAACAGCATTTGGAAATATTCCGTCGGGAACGGGAAAAAAGAGCAGAGCGTATTGTAAAACGGCTCCAAGGTATGCACTTACCTGTTCATTTCGACGATGTACTTACTAAAGCAGGCAGTGCAACTATCGGTCGTCCGCACGTGGCAGCTGTAATGGTAGATGCCGGTGTTACCGACACAATGAAGAAAGCATTTGACCGTTATTTAGGAAATGGACGTTTGGCTTATGAGCCAAAACCAAATTTTCCGGTTGCAAAAGGAATCGAGCTTATCAATAATGCAGGTGGTGTAGCTGTACTCGCACATCCCGGAAGAGATTTACCCGCTCATGTTCTTATGGCAATTATTCAAAGCGGTATTGACGGTATCGAAGTTGTCCATCCTTCACATCAACCGGAATTACAGCGACATTATCGTGAGATTGCAGCACTCTATTGTTTGATTGAAACCGGTGGCTCGGATTTTCACGGTAATCGTGACTATGATCATGTTAATTTTGGTAAGGTAACCATCCCTTACTCTCTTGTTGAAACAATGAAGTATCATATTCACAAATAAGTTATCTACGTAGTTTTATATTTAATCTTAGAGGATAGTATGAAAAAATCATTTGTTGCAGTCGGTTTGCTTGTGGTTTGCGTTCTACTTGGAAATACACTTGCATTTGCTCAAAAAAACAAAGAATCTGATGCTAAGGAAGCAAAGCAGCAAGATATTCTTCGGCTACTTTCGCTGAACGGTACTACTGCTTACGGAAGTAAAGTATTCGATGAACAAGTTAATGCTATTAAAAGCTCATATCCTGAACTGTCGGAAGATTTCTGGAAACAGATCATAAAGGATATATCACCCTTGAATATGGCAATTAAAGCAATTCCGGCTTATGACAAACGCTATTCTGCTTCAGAAATTAAGGACCTCATTAAGTTCTATGAAAGCCCTCTTGGAAAAAAATATGCACGCAACGGTGGAGATATTAACAGCGAAGTAATGAGCGTATGGAAATCTTGGGGTGCCGAGTTTGGAAAAACAATCGGTGAACGCCTCAAGGAACTTGCTAAATCTAAAGAAAAGAAAAAATAATTAAGGATCTATTTATGCCAACTATTATTGAAGGTACTTTCTCTCCGGCAGAACATCATATCGCAATAGTCGTAGCGAGATGGAATTATTTTGTTGTTGAAAAATTAGTCGAGGGGGCATTAGACTGCTTCAAACGGCACGGGGGCAATGAAGCCAACATCACAATTGCTTACTGTCCGGGATGTTACGAAATCCCTCTTGTTACAAAGCGTCTTGCTGCTTCTAAAAAATATGACGCAGTGATAACTTTAGGAGCAGTTATCCGGGGCTCAACTCCACATTTTGATTATGTGGCTGCCGAAGTATCCAAAGGAGTTGCTTCCGCCTCGATGGAAACCGGTGTTCCCTGTATTTTTGGAGTGTTAACTACTGATTCAATTGAGCAAGCAGTTGAACGTGCCGGAACAAAATCCGGCAACAAGGGCTTTGATGCTATGATGGCGGCTATGGAAATGGTGTCGCTATTCGAGAAAATATAAGCCACACTTGCTATAGTAAAAAGAGGAAACTATACTCATAGTTTCCTCTTTTTATTTGTAAGTAGTAGGACAGATTAATTTAATGATATATATTTCCTGTCATTCTGAACGTTAGTGAAGAATCTCCGTATGCTGTTCAGTCCTTTATATGTATTACTTTGCGGAGATTCTTCGGTCTAAGAATCCCTGTAAATGACATCTCTTAAAATGCTAGTACAATTTAGTGTCCTGTCATGCTGATTCTTATGACAAACACAAGAAAAAAAGTAGAGTTTAGTAAATTTA
>CAZGNO010000165.1:0-3752 GCA_964527785.1 uncultured Chitinophagaceae bacterium | reverse complement strand
ATGACAGGATCGAATGTATCAATTTATACTGTCCATGCACTTACTTAATCATCCCTACAGTACTTTAATTTTTGTCGAGCCAGTTGAGAATATAATCAGCGTCTTCTTTCCATATTGGTTGCCCTAATACAAAGTGATTTCGACCTTCAAATTCTTTGTAATCGAGAACAGAACCATTATGTGCATATTTTTTGTAATTTCGCACGTTTAGATGAGCCGGTATGATGGTGTCTTCGCTACCGGATGTAAGGAGCAAAGGGGCGTGTGGCTTTGTGTAGTCTACTTTAGCAGCACGCGTTAAGCCACCTCTGGCTACTGTTTTTGACTCAGGGATAGTGTATTTTTCGTATGCAGCTTTTTGCGCTTCCAATGGCATTCCGTTTACGAAAGCATATTGCCAGTCTTTAAATGACATCATATATGTTTTCTTAGTGGAGGTAAATAGTCCGAGTGACTTCCATCCTCCCTTTAGAAATGAAAATTCATAGGGGAATACTCCTAATGTGGGTACTGAATGAATTGCTACTCCGGCAGCAGCCAAATCACGATTTACAATAATTTGGGTGATAAGACCACCTAAAGAGTGACCTATTACAATGGGTTTTTCGGTAAATCCTTTGACAATATCGGCATAATGATCTACGAGTTGATCTAATGTTAACGAAGCCAGGTCAGTATCGTTTGGTTGACGCTTCCGTAGTTCGTCAGCAGTAGCATTCTTATATTGCCACGGAGGGGCAATGGTTCTATAACCTTTATTTTCAAAGTACATTCTCCATTCATCCCAACAGCTGTTACTTACGAATGCGCCGGTAACAAATACCACATTCTTTGTTTTGATAGTTTTCATAATGTTGGTTGATATGTTGGATATATGATTTGTAAAATACACATTAAAATTACTACTTTTTGAGTAGCAAGCAAAACATAATACATAAAAATTGTTTGAACCCGGTAATTAGAGCAACTTTATATCAATGATGATGGTTGCAGGAAAGTTTGTGTAAAGAAAACAAATAGAACAGGTCGAAATTTATGACCTTGCCCAGTAATGGCAAACAGGAAGCTGCACATAAGACTTCTAATTAAATAGGGAAAAGTAGAAGGTCGAAAGGGAACAAAACAAGTGATGGGGAAGTTTAAGAGTGAAAATTATAAAGTTTATAAAAGTTTAAGTTCTTGAATCTAGTTTTTTTGTTCTTGAATCTAGTTTTTTTTGATTATTTTTGATATATAAGTAAGGGTTACATACAAAAACGTGTCAAGATGCAAAGAATTTTTAAGAACAAAGGGGAAAAACAGAACATCAGGACAGAAAATTTCAGTTTGAATCTCAAACAAAATCAAAGAAGATATTTTATAGTAATCAATTTTTTTATTCCACTTTTTTCAGGAGTTATTCATGAAAAGGTTTTTTCGATTGCCAGGTGTGTTTTTGGCATCAACTGCCTTGATGCTTTTGGTATCATTATTCAGCTCCCGTGCGCAAACGGTAGATCCCGCGCCGTACTGTGCAGCTGTTAATAATTGGTATGGTCAAACATGTGCTACATACTACATGGGCATTGGGCAGGTTGTCATAAAAAACGCCGGAGGAGTTACACTTATGGATGTAACGAGTGCTTGTAACAACACTCAGTTTTACACCTATTATAATAATGTAACTGCCCCGATTCTTACACCCGGTTTGACATATACTTGGGAAATATTTCCTTATCCGGGTATGACGATTGGTTATACTAACCAACTTAATATGTGGATTGACTGGGATGGTAGTGCTACATTTAACGAGTCCGGCCCAGAACGTATCGGCGGCGGACAGCTTGGGCAACTTGGTCCAGGTGGATCACGCACAGGAACATTTACTGTTCCATCTTCAGGTTTTGCTCCACAAGTTCGTATGCGCTTGCGTACGATGAACAGCGGTATTATGACAGCGTGCGGTGATGTTAACTATGGTGAAACGGAAGATTTTCCTCTTCAATTAGGCGGTGGCGGTATCAGAAACTCGTATCCGGGCTCAGGACCAAATTCGGTTCTGCTCGCTAATAGCGTTTATGATGGACAGCCAAACTTTGCAAAGCCAAGTTTGACTCTTGACAAAGCAGTTGCTCCGCTTGCTCAACGTATCAGCAGATTTAGATTTACTGTTGTTAATGCCGGAGCGCTTACCCCCGGAACAGTTGTTTATGAAGTTTTAGATCCGGTAACGTATTCGACGACAATTACAAACTTTAATAATTCAACTGATCCTTTTACGATCACAGCACAAAAAGCACAAGGATCGGCTACAAGTGGATTGCCGCCATCCAACGCAGGAAATGACGGTTCATTTTTAACGACAAACATACCTGCCGGAACATATCGCTTAGAGGCAATACACGATCTCATGTCCGGTTCAACTGTCGTAGTCAGCAGTAATTATACTCTTGACTTCGTTGTCGCTCTCAGTAAGGATATGTCTTGCGTAAGCATTGAGTCTCCGCTTCCGTCCAACCGACAGCGTTATCTCCGTACTTATCCTCTTCCTGTTCGTGCAATATTCCAAAATGTTGGTGTGGAAACGGTTACGCGTTATCGCGCAATTGCCGAAATTCGCCGTGCTTCAGATAATTCACTCATTCGTACTGATTCGGTAATTAGAAGTACAGATGCTGGTGGCGGACTTCCGGCAGGTGGACTGTTATCAACAATTAGAGACGAAGTAATTATTGTTCCGAGTTTTGTTTCAAATCAAGCAGATTCGTTCAAGATTGTTTGTAGATGTGAATTGTTGGAAACAGTTGGTAATCCTTTTGCTCAAGACCAACAAACATATAATGATGTATTCCCACGACAAGGTAGTAATCATACATTTACTGTATGGTATTTAATTGACTTTGAAACCCGTCAAATTCTTACACCTCCTACATCCGGTACGTATGCGGGTCGTGCGTTTACTGTTTCTGCACTGTTTGCAAATAACGGTTTGGGTGCAGATCCTGTACCGGCTTTGTTGAATATTACCTATAACGGTAATCCTGTTGTAACAAATCAACAAATTACTGTTGATGTTCCAAACAATGGCGGATATAATACTACAACTGCATTCTTCCCAAGTTTTACTCCGCTCAATGGTGGTAATTATAATGTTTGTGTGAAGATTTTGGCTCCGGGAGACGAGTACAGTCCAAATGACGAAAAATGCCAAAGTATAACTGTAGGTGATCGTCTAAATGGAACCTACACGGTAGGAACTATTACAAAACCCGGGTTGCAAAATTTCCCGACAATTCAAGCAGCAGTAGATGCTTTGTATCGTCAGGGTGTTCGTGCTCCGGTTACATTCCAGCTAACAGACGCATTCTATTCTGTAGGTAGTACATCAAATGCCTTAACATGTGATGCTGCTCTTGATTTATCGGCAAGAATTATCGGTGTAGATGCTAATAACACCATTACATGGATAGCTGATCCTCAAGGTACAGGTTTATCCAAAGCCGGTGTTACAATTCAACTCAACAGTTGTAACGGTATCGGTATTAATCTTGGTCAACGTTTTGTTCCTGCAAATACAAATGCAATTCAAAATGAATACCAAACACCAGAAAACTCTAACTCTCCGGGGTATATGACATTTGACGGTGGTGCTCAAAAATCATTAAAGATTGTATTGCGTACATTCGCAAACCGACGTGCTGTATTCTATGTAGGGCAACGTGCATATAACAATACAATCAAGAACTGCTTGATTGAAATGGATCCAAGTACAC
>CAZGNO010000164.1:0-3939 GCA_964527785.1 uncultured Chitinophagaceae bacterium | reverse complement strand
GATTCTTCGTTGCACTCAGAATGACGGGCAATGTAAGAGATGTCATTTACAGCGTCAGCAAAGAATCTCAGTATGCTGCTTATCCAGTTTTGTAGTGCACAGCGACGATTCTTCAGTCGAAGACTCCATCAGAATGACAGCTATTCGAATAATACGATTATTTTTGTCCCCTTACTTACTTACTTACTTTTTATTTGATTTTCTGTAAATATCTAACTTATATGCGCCCTGCCTCCATACAGACAAGGCGCATATTTGCGGCAAAAAAACATACTTAGAACCCGACAGCCGCCTCAAATACAACTCCATCAAATTTACCTTCAGAAAGTATGTGCTTCGTTGGATAGTCTTTGTAGGTTTGAGAAACGAATTCACCTTTTATCATAATGTTATCCGTAACAAACCATCCGGCAGCTATTGCTATACGATTGATACTTTGCTCTGTGGAGTTGCTGGTGATAAGTTTACCTTTTACCATATTATACCGTGCACCCAGATAGACATTTTCTTTTGCTCCGAAACGGTAGAGAGCGTCTGCTGCAATTTGATTGAACGAACGGTCTAGTGCTGTTTTGCCGGTTAGGTCTGTGAGGTCTTTGTCATTAGCATTGCGCCCTGTCGCTGTTTCATATGTACCGAAGATTTCCAGCCCGCTTACTTTGAAGAAGCCGTTGATTTGGAAAGCAGTTACTTTATCCGACATTCCGGGATTAACTCTGCCTGACCAAGCGTTTCCTGTGTATGATGCTGTTGTTGGTTCCATCACCATCCAGTAATTCGAGCCGGTACGATCACCCCAGAAAAGAGTATTGCTTTGTGCACTATTAATCATGTAGCCGGATCCGGTAACGCGAAGGCGCATATTATCACCGATTTTATCATCATAGCCGAGCTTAAAAAGAAATGCCGGTGACTTTGAAGTATCTTTGTCAATCGCTGTTTGGTTAATTGCATCTACACTGCCTTTTATAGCACCGTTAGTAACACCCGCCAAAGCCAAGAAACCACTTGAACGGAATAAAACATCTGCGCCTATTTCAGTTGCAAAAGCATCAATAATATAATTCTCCAAAAACGAATTTTGTAACGTAGCACCTCCATCAGAACGGCGGAAGTGAGCATCACCGTAATTTATTTCCATGTGACCTACGCGAATCGTCAGATACTTCATAATATCATCAAGTGCATCCACTCCAAGAAAAGACAAATTATCAAATTGGATATATCCGCCTTTTACCCATGCTTCATTGTGATGGCGTGCCGATAGATATGTAGTTACATTCAGGCGAATCCCCTCTTCTAATTGTACATCCATATTCAAGTTTGCCATTGCTGTACCGAAACCGCCTGTAATGGATTTTAATTTATATGCCGCAGCCGTATCAGGAACATTACTATGGCTAAGTAATTGATATTGCTGTGTAAACCCTGCTCCGAAACGAACCTTTATGCCATCAAATTTCGCCTGTTTATCTTTTGACGACTCGAACATACCGATACCTGATTTGTCGTATGGACGGAAATTATTAATGGACGGCTGCTGTGCTGAAAGCATAGAACAGGCAGCGACAACAAGCGAAAATCCAAACACAAGATTCTGTAATAACTTTTTCATAACTGTACCCTTAAAGAAAATAAAAAAATAAGTTAAATTATATCTGCAATTTATTGTTATGCTTTTTTCATTGTTAAACTGAATGTAAGGGTGATATCATCACCACATTTTATCACACCCAACATTGCTGATGGTCGTTCTAGATTAAAACTCGTAAGTGTAATTTTTTTAGAGCCGTTAAACACTATATTTCCGTCAGCGTTGATTTTTGCTTTTACGGTCATATCCACTGTTTTCGATGTACCACCAATTGAGAGAGTTCCCGTTGTTTCCACTACCCATTCATCACCTTTTTTGGTAATTGAATTAACTCTAACCAACGAATAATTGATGTTTGGAAAATCCTCTGCTTTCAGAGCATCATAAATTTTTTCGTCCATACTTTCTTTTTCGCTTTTGATGGACTTTGCCACACAAACCACATTCAATGATGCTATTGATTCCAGATTTGAGTTATGAATGGTAATGTCGCCTTTTGCCGACAGGTTGCTTGCAGGTGCTTCCCAATCGTGCAATGTAGATGTACCTGAAACCATCATTTTGTAATCTTTTGATGAATACTTATCTGCTTGAGCAGCAGAACCGGTAATTAACAAAAGAAGCAGAGTTATCAATACCAGAGAAAACTTTTTCATGACTATACCTCAATGAGAAATATAAAAATAATTGCTTGATTTTTTTACTTTATTACCTTGATTTTACACTGCAAAACTATGGCATTAAAAAGCGAGATTCTATGACATATGTCATGTCTTTAATTTTTTTTAACACCATATTTATTTACCTTATTTATTGATGATTGTTGGGGGTATTTGCAATTTTATACGGAAGGAAGGTTATTGTGATTTTACATAGAGCAGTGTTCGTTGCAGTTGTACATAAGCTCATTCAGGGTTTGCTTATTCTACACAACTGTACTTATTTAGTGATGAGAACTGCTTTTCACACTCTCTATATTGTGGTAAGAATCTAATATACTTATTTTGTATTTTTGTAGAATGTTCTTGAAATGTTTGGTATAAATGTGTTTGGTATAAATGTTGGTGTCAAAAGTGTAGCTTTCGACAAATCACAGTAGAATTACATCTTATGACCACTATCTATGCTGTTTACAACGGGAAAATAAGACAACTCACTATTCCCGAACTATTCAAACTGCGCAATCAGCCGGAATATTCCGATACAGTTATTTGGGCAGACCTTGAATCACCGACAGAAGAAGAAGAGGAAACCCTGCTTGTCAGTTTTTTTCTATTTCATCATCTTGCTGTGGAGGATTGCCAGCGCGAACGTATTTCACCACTCATTGGCGATCACTACCCCAAAGTAGAGGATTATCATGATTACTTATTTGTGATTTTTAATCCGGTTGACAGACCTGTAGAAGAAATGAATGAAACGAACAGCGATTTAACTGTTTGCGTGCACTTCCCAACCCGTCAAATGAATGCTTTTTTAAGTTCGAATTTTCTTGTAACACATCACTATGAATCATCTACTGCAATCAATTATGTACGTGAATTGTGCATAAAGAACCCCCAAACACTAGGTCGCGGTCCCGATTTTCTGTTCCACCTTGTAATTGATGAAATTGTAGATAATTACACTCCAGTTATAGAGTATTTCGATGAGCAGCTTGACAAAATTGAAGCGAGTATTTTTCAAAATTTTCAATCTGAAACGCTACCCAAAATTCTTAGTATCAAAAAGGGGATTATCCGTCTTCGCAAGATAACAACGTATCAACGAGAAATCCTCAACCGCCTCTCACGTGGTGAGTTTTCACTTATTTCTAATGAAGAAATGATGTATTACCGTAATGTGTATGACCATCTTGTACGCATTGCAGATTTGGTGGAATCCTACCGTGAGAATGTAGCAGGGTTACTGGAGGCATATTTATCCGTCAATTCAAATCGAATGAATCAGGTAATGAAAGTGCTGACGGTAATCTCGACCATATTTCTTCCTCTAACGTTCATTTCAAGTATTTACGGAATGAATTTTCGCTATATGCCCGAACTTGACTGGCATTATGGCTACTTTCTTATTTGGGGAATTTTGATTGCAATCGGAGGGACAATGCTTTATCTTTTTAAAAGGAAGGGTTGGATGGAGTGAAAAACGGATATAGCTGGAATTCGGTTTTATCCGGTGGTTATATCAATTTAAGTAAGTGATAGGACTAAAATAACCGAACCATTAAATTTAGTAAGTTATTCGACTGGGAAATTGGCAAGTACTAGATGCTTCGACTACGCTCAGCATGACAAACGAGCTCAAGTCACACTGAGTTCCTGATAGTCGCCGAGCCGCCTACAAAA
>CAZGNO010000163.1:0-4183 GCA_964527785.1 uncultured Chitinophagaceae bacterium | reverse complement strand
TGCCAAGCCGTTCTGATGTAACAGGTATCAGCGTAGAGCGCGGAATTACAGAAACAATTCAAGGAACGGGATTCGTAAACGGATCATTCAGTGATCCTCTTCCTCTTCCTGCACTTATGAGTGTATATGTAGATGCGTTCACACAAGGTTTGGCACGTCCTGCCTTCAAATACACAACTAAAGATGCAGGGGTAGCCGATACAGCAATGGGTATTGTAGTATCCGGTGCGGGAACAAATGTTATCTACTTAGGTACAGACTGGCGTCACTTTGGAAAGAATGGTCTTCGCAGTGGTATAGACAGAGTGTTACGAGGCAGCATAGACTTCTTCGACAATAACGACGGTAATGTAGTACCGGTAGAATTGACAGAATTCAATGCAGTAGCAACCAGTAAGAGTGTGAATGTATACTGGACAACCGCAAGTGAAGAGAAGAGCGCATGGTTTGAAGTAGAGCGCAAGTCAGCAACAGGCGGTTATACAACAGTATCAACGGTGCCTGCAGCCGGAAACAGCACAAACGTGCTGAACTACGGTATCAAAGACGAGAATGTTCAACGCGGCATGGAATATGTATATCGTTTGAAGAGCATAGACCAAGACGGTAAATACGGTTATTCGAAAGAAGTAGCAGTGTCAATCGGCGGCTTGAACGGACTTGAAATCGGTGAGATATTCCCGACACCTGTTCAGGGCGAAGGATCTGTAACTTACAGCATTTCAAACGATGGAATGGTAGAATTCAGCTTGTATGATATGATGGGTCGTAAATTATTCGACATAGACAACGCATACCGTACATCAGGAGTCTATTCAGCCCAAGTAAACAGCAGTGAGCTTAGCAGCGGCATGTATCAATTAGTATTGAAAGTTGGCGGCGCAACAGCAGTACGCACGATGCAGGTAGTGAAATAAGCCCAAAAAGTAAGTAGCAAGGATATAATTCTTGCAGAAATAAAGTTCAGCCCTTTGAGAGTAATCTTCCCAAAGGGCTGAACTGCGTTAGAAGAAATGAGAGATTTTAAGACTAGGTATGATTATTGCTATTTTTCTGATGCAGTTGTTTTGAGGTATTTTTGGGTAGTAAATCTATGGAACATACAAAACCATATACTATTTCCTTCTGTAGCGGGAAAAGAAGTGTTGGAAAGAGTGTAGTTGCTGCTAATATAGGTTTTTTGCTGGCAGAATCAGGTAGAAAGGTGCTCATCTGTGATACAAATTTTTCATATCCGAATGTACATTTAATATATGGAGTTGAACCCATAATGAGAATGCATGATATTCTGGAAGGAAAAGCACAGGTATACACCGCGATTTACCCAATTAGTCGCAACCTTTCATTGATTGCAAGCATTTCTGAAGAATCAAAAGAAATAGATGAAATGCGGTTTCGGAAATGTTTAGAAGGAATAATAGAACATAATGAGTTCGAAAGTATTATTTTTGACTGTGATTTTGGAGCAGGTAAAGATGTATTGGAATGTTGTGCAGTTTCCGATATGGTAATCATTCTAATATCAGATGAACCGAATTCATTAATTGACGGATACGGACTTATTAAAATACTTCAAGCGACGATGCCGTCTAAAGATATTCGAGTAATAGTAAATAACGTTATTGATAAAGAAGATGCAGATGAAGCAGAACAAAAGCTGAATAGAGCAACAGCATATTTTTTATCAGCCGAAATTTCTTCGTTAGGGTATGTACCGTATGATCGTCTTGTAAAAACCTCAATAATGCGTCAAGAATTATTAGTCCGATTCCAGCCGAATTCTGAAGCAGTACTAGAACTAAAAAATATTGCACACGCAATAGCTGAAATCAGTAAGTTGGAAATTTATGTATAATAGTCAAGCAATGAAGTATGGCAAAGAAAAGTAAAAATAAAGGGTCGGAAAAATATTACAGTGATTACCCGATAAAGTCACTGTTTCAAGTTGCTATGCTTGCAGCATCTATTTCGTTCATTCTCTTTTATATTAAAAGTTCGGGTGGGGTGATTGATTCGTTATTTAAATCGTTTTTAGTGTTTCTTTCTTTTGCAGTTGCCGGTGGTGCAGTGATTGTGGTGGTGTTTTCGATTCTTGGGAGCATGAAGCAACGCGAGTATGATGAAATGATTGCACAGCAAAACGAAGCGAAAGCTGAAATGGAAGCTGTTGCTGAAGCACAAAAACAAGCAATGGAAGCCCAGCGTCAAGCAGCGAAGTCAGCAGAAGTACATATTCAAGAACAGCAATCAAACAAAGAATAATAAAGAAACATTCATAATTCTCCGGGTTATCAATGCAGCATCAACTTACAGAAAATAAACTTCAGCATATCTGGGAAGACTATTTACAGAATCAGACCAATAATGATGCTAAACGCGCTCTTATGCTTCATTATATATGGTTGGTCAGGTATGCGTTGCATGGTATGAATTTACCAACATACTCTATTCTGAATGACGATGATTTTTTGCATATCGGAATAGTCGGACTTAGCGAAGCATTAGAGCGGTACGAGCCGGAAAGAGGTCTAAAATTCGAGACCTTCGCAATGCCGAGGATTAAAGGTATTGTTTTGGACGAAATGCGCCGTTTGGACTGGCTTACACGAACAGCACGCAAAAAAGTGCATGATTATATGGATGCGGCTGATTCGCTTCGCAAGAGCGAAGGGCGCGAGGTTTCCTCTGAGGAAATTCGCCGCAAACTAAACGTTACACAAGATGAATATACGTCTTATCTTTCTGCCGCTGCCGCTGCACTTGCTACAATTTCATTACAAGACGGACAAAGAAATTCCGGATTTGGTGATGACGATGACCATGACCCGATTCAGGATGTTGCAGATCCGGATTGGAATAATGTACTTCATACTCTAGCAGAAGAAGAGCAGACAGAATACATCAATAATTTTTTAGTAAAGCTGCCGGAACGGAAGCGAAATGTTATGATGATGTATTACTATGAAGAGTTAACTTTCAAGGAGATAGGGCAAGTACTTAATGTTACTGAGAGTAGAATTTGCCAAATTCACAGCCAAGTTGTTCACGACTTACGGCTGAAACTGAAAGCTTTCGCAAATGCTTAATGACTTAGTACGTTCCAAATTAGAATCAATGAAGCAACTTCCTGCAATTCCTGCAGTTGCATCAATGGTTCTTCAAGCAATTGACAATCCTGATACTAGCGGTACTATTTTGGCTAAACTTATAGAGCGTGACCCCGCACTTACAGCAAGAGTATTAGCAGTAGCAAATTCACCATTCTATGGGTTCTCACGTAAAATATCAACTGTAGAACTTGCAATAGTATTGCTCGGACTCAGCACGATTAAAGAAATTATTATCAGTTTAATACTTCAAGGAGTATTTGCTCGTGTTCAAAATCGCGTTTTTGATATTAATGCCTTTTGGCGATATTCGGTTTTTTGCGGTTCAACCGCACGATTTCTTGCAAGACGATTAGGATATCGGGTTGCGGGAGAGGCATTTGTTGCAGGATTAATGCATGATGTAGGGATTCTTATCGAAGCTGAGTTTTTTACCAAAGAGTTTCTCGAAATCCGCAGACATCAAGTAAAATGGGGCGTGTCATTGATAGAGGCGGAGCTTACTGTTTTGCAATGTACACATACTGACATAGGGGCATGGTTTGCGGAGAAATGGCAGCTTCCGCCACAACTTATCGAATCACTCTATTATCATCATTCAATCAGTCTTTCCGATAAAGAGCCGCTGGCTCATGCTTCTGTACAGTCAAACAGGGTATCGGCATCGGTACAGGAAAAAGCATTCTACCTCCAGCAAGAAATCGAACAGCCGCTTACAGCGCTCGTTGCTTTGTCCGAACTGTTTGCAGCTGAGCTTGGCTTTAAGCAGTGGGCAAATGAAGCTGAAAGTGCATCACCGCTCTATATTCCTACTACACTCATTGAGCAATTAACCAGTATTGAGATGAAAGAATATCTTGGAAATAATTTGCAGGATAGATTGGTTGAGGAGTTTGAATCGGCGGTTGAGTTTACGAGGATATAGATTTGAATTCAATCAATTATTCATTCGAATGATATAGAATTTTACTCCTTAATTTTTTTTTTAAAATTTTAAAATAATTCTTGCAAAAATCTGAATATCATTATGTATTTTTGCGATAGAGAATTGGAGATGTCGTTTTTACTCACAATTA
>CAZGNO010000162.1:0-4504 GCA_964527785.1 uncultured Chitinophagaceae bacterium | reverse complement strand
TTTTCAAAGAACAAAATCGCCGAAAATGTGTCGGGTTATTTCAGGACAATTCACATTCAAATTTATGCTACAAATGTCTTGTTAAATTCTAAACCTGTAATTTTTTCTTTTTGAATCGCTTTTTTAAGAAACTCATTTACATAAAGACCTGATGTAATCTTCGCTAATTTAGGATTATCTGGTACATGAAAAATACTATATTTACTAATCTTTTGTAACGAAAAACAAGGTTTAATTACATGATTCGTACCACGTACGAACATAGTTTTTTCCATATCTAACACATCCAATATTACATTAAAACGAAGAATGTAATATGTACGTTTCTCCACGTCACTATTAATGTAACAGGTAATCCAATCAATACCTTCATTACCTGTTAAACATTTATCAATTGTTGATTTTAGCTTTTCTGATACGATAGGCCATGCTAAACTGTTTGGTATATAATCTAACCAAATATCTTTTACACCTGACAAATCATTACTTTCAATAAGCCCATCTTTTCCTACTGATAATTTAATTAACTTCAATTCAAAAGGCAGTTCATTAATACCTTCCAAGTCTGGTACTAAATCTTGTGCTAGCTTCACGTCTTCAGGGGCAAATGCACTTGCTATTGGCCCTCTTATATTTTTCCAACTTATGAAGAAATATTTACTCACAATTAATATTGATTTGAATGACATTCAAAATAAAATAGTTAACTTAAGAAGTTTAAATTTTAACTTATGCTACCAATGCTTTCTCAAAGCCAATTCCGGTCAATTTTTCCTTTTGCATTGCTTTTTTAAGGGTTTCATTAATGCAAAGGCCGGGTGAGATTTTCCATAAATCACCACTTGAAGGCACATAAAAAATAGTATACTTGTCAATTTTTTGCAAGGAGAAACAAGGATTTATTACATGACTTATATCTTGGCCAAACATAGTTTCTTTCATATCTAGAACATCTAACAATTTATTAAAGCGGAGAATATAATATTTTCTTCTCTCCACATCACTATTAATATAACAAGTAATCCAGTCGATACCTTCTTTACCTGTTAAATATTTCTCAATTGTTACCTTTAACCGTTCTGATACTATTGGCCATGCAAGACTATTAATTTGGTAATCGTACCAAATTTCTTGCAATTCTGATAAATCGTTGCTTTCAATAAGCCCAACTTTGCCTACTGATAATTTGACTAATTTTAATTCAAAAGGCAATTCATAAATACCTTCTAAGTCTCGAATTAAACGATAAGCTACTTTTACTTCATCGGGTGCAAAGGCACTTGCTACCGCTCCTTTTGGTTCTTTCCACGTTAAAAAATAATATTTTTCCATCCTATTTTTTCTCCATATATGATTTTTTTATTTACCCCATCCAGACTTACGCAAAAGTCCCGGATTATCAATGACCGGCTTCTTAACATAATCGTCAAATAACCTTAAAAACTCAAATTGACTTCCATTAGCACCTTCACTTGCTCTTGTCATTTCACGTAGTACAAAATTATGATACTTATCCGGATGACGTCCTAAATGCGGTAATAATTGTTTATTCCATGAGCCATCTAGATCCAAACTAAATTCATCCGCTATTTTCTTTAATTCTGGTGTATATTTTTGATTCTTGTTAGTCGCAAAGTGATGAATTTGACTAGGTAGTTTTTTTATCTCTTTCTGAAGCTTGGAAGGATTCAGCTTTTTCAGAGCCAGTTTCCCAGCTTTAATAGCAAGGTTTTTAAGAGGTACTCCCATTTCTGCTTGATTAATGGTTCCATCCCTTCCCTCTCCTGTCGCATATCCATCTTCATCAACGTCCCATATTCCGTCTACAAATGTTCCTCCATTTGGTCCTTTTTTATGGAATGACTTGGGAATACGTATCGTACGATCCAATTCAACATTTAAATCTGACCCTGCTACTCTTGCCCAAAATTCCAAGAAGGGCATTGGCTCCATAACCCGCTCCCGTTTGGCTTCACATACTACTGTTTGCGTTGTCTTTTTAAATTTAGTAACGGGTACATCATTCGATACAGGTTTATTTGTATTTGCAGCGGGGAGTATCGGTCCCGATTTTTTCTTATCCTCAGAGTTTTTATTGCCATCATCTTTTTTTCCGGGTGCATTAGTTCCCTGATCCTGCATCTCCATACTGCTTGAACCATTTCCGAAGAAGCTCGTAGGGGCTTCACCACCACCGCCTAGTTGTTTACCCTCATTGACTGGGTCTAACCCGCTAGGGTCGGCAAATGCAATTGGATTATTCGCAAATCCTGCATACGGACTCTCCCACGGCTTCACCACAGGGTCAGGTGACCACCATCTACCACCAAGTCGTGTATCCAGCTCCCTAAATTCAGTAGTATAGTCTGCACCTGTTACACCAGTTGGGGATACTTCGTTATCCTTCTCCATACCATTGTAGCTGTAGCGGTATGTACCACCTGTGGACATATCATCGGCTATTTCCATGCCAAAGGGGTAATAGCCACTGTGACTTACGATTGTTGGCAAGAAGGAGCTAGTAGCCGTCGCCCGTGTCTTCTTATCACCCAAAACTACCCGCACATTACCTAAACTAAAAAACGGCAAGAGTTTTTTCTCTTGCCGTTATCTTTTTCAAAGAACAAAATCGCTGAAAATGTGTCTGGTTATTTCAGGACAATTCAGTCAGCGTCTTTTATATTTTCCTTCTTCTACAAGTATAGTTATATATTCTTCTATTAATCTTTCTGATGTTGCTATTTCTATCAACATATCAAAATGAACTCGTAGTTTTTTTTCCATATCAGGGTCGCCCTCTTCTATCGATAATTCGGGAATTCTAATTTCATCTGAAAATTGTGAAAAGAACGTTACATATATCCTATCATTATTTTTAACTTGTAAATTATGTACATAACCAATCCCCCAACTTGGGTCATAATCAAAATACTCTTTATATTCTTCGCTTACGTCGATAACAGCTTCTTCTGTATAAGATATAGACATTCCTGATGTTGCTATATAGCGTGTTGCCAAAGTTGAGCAGAAGCAATTATCTTTTTCAATATAAATTTTTTTGTGAATCTCATTCTCTATATATATATAACTTTCAATAGATTTATCAAAAAAATAATCCATATACTCAAATATGCCTAATTCTTTTGTTCTTGCAATATGTTCTGCAATTCCTATCTCTTTGCTTTTTTGAACATTAGCATACGCTTTTTGATCAAATTTTCGATCGTTTCTTTCTATTCTCATTATTTTATGCTATTTGGATCAATAATTCTTATTACACATTGTTGAACTGATTCAGAATACTGACTTGCGGTTGAATTTTGACCTCCTCCATTGCCTTTAAATCTTTCAGCAGGATGAGTTGCCGCCCATTTTTTTAATTCTTCAGGAGTTAAGGGTTTTATACCTACATGATTACCAACTTGTTCTAGTATAAATAACTTGCTAGATAATGCCTTAGCACTTAGCACATAGATAACGTCTTTTCGACCTGCTTTAATTAACGGATCTTTACCTTGAAAGGGGCTTAAATCTGTAAAAGTTGAAAGTCCACCTTTTGGATCGTCAAAGTCATCATCTTTCCCTGGTCTTGGAGTAAAAGCTTCAAGAGGCTTTGTTATAGATCCTAATCTATAAAGCTCCTTATCTTCCTCATCATCTTTCGGATCTATAAAAATTCTAGGTTTAGGCGTTTTTTTCTGAGGTTGAGTCTTCGTTAATTCTTTCAGATCATTATCGTAATTTTCATCAATAATCTCTTGTATGTGCGCCCCTTCCAAGAGTATCGCAGCAGCAGCAATTCCATATGCGGCAGGTATAAGTACATCGTTGGCAACACCGAATCCAGTACCATCATCTGATAATACGATTGCAGATGCTTGAGTTGCAGCTTCCCACGCTTGCGCTCTATAATTATTGTTAGAGGACGGTGCTACTGGGGTTGCTTTTGTTATTTCAGGCGCTACATTATGGGCAGGTATAGCTTCTACCCTCACAGAAGGTTTCGGAGAAGATGTAGTCGAAGACGTTTTTTTTCCACTTCCTCCACTACTACTACTACTACTACCACTTTCCGTTGCAATGTAACCCGGTTGAATATCTCCTCCCGGGTCTAAACCTGTCGGGTCACTCATTGCTATTGGGTTATTACCAAAGCCAGCATAAGGACTTTCCCACGGCTTCACCACTGGGTCAGGCGACCACCACCTGCCACCTAAACGTGTATCCAGCTCCCTAAATTCAGTCGTATAGTCTGCTCCTGTTACACCAGTTGGGGATACTTCGTTATCCTTCTCCATACCATTGTAGCCGTAGCGGTATGTACCACCTGAGGACATATCATCAGCCATTTCCATACCAAAAGGATAGTAGCCGCTATGGCTGACGATAGTTGGCAAGAATGATGCTGTTGCACTTGTACGCGTCTTCTTATCACTTACTACTACCCGTACATTACCCAAATGGTCATTAAACTCGTAGAGTTTTTTGTTCAGGTTACGTTCTG
>CAZGNO010000161.1:0-4772 GCA_964527785.1 uncultured Chitinophagaceae bacterium | reverse complement strand
CATGTGTAAATTTGTTGTTGATAAGGTCTAATCAATATAATCTTGCGTAACATCAGTAATTAAGTGAGGAATAATTGAGGAAAGTGAGGGTGAAATTAATATATAAAATTACATTTCTTAATTTAAAAATAATATGAGTTTAAATTTGTACTGTGAGTGATATAGTAGTGCAACTATATTTTTTTTAAAAGAAATTAAAGTGTTTCCGGGACTTGTAAATAATTAAAAATAAAAAAGCCCCAATTGTTTAATTGGGGCTTTTCGGGATGATTTATTTTATTTTATAAGTTAAGTAAGAACTTTCCAAGACTCTCTCTATCCGATAAACCAAGTTTCTTTCGTAAATGGAAACGGTGATTTTCTACAGTTCGAGATGAAACCGATAATATCTGTGATATTTCTTCCGATTTCAAGCCGGCTTTAATGAGAATGCAAATTTTGATTTCCATTGAAGTCAATTCGGGACAAGTTTTAATAAGTAACGGATAAAAATCAGGATGAACCTTTGAGAATGTCTCTACATAAGATTCCCATGTGTCTTGCATAATTGGAGATTCTTTCAGCTTCATTTTCACTTTACGAAGAATATTTTCCGCCTTGTCCAATTGCTTCGTTATGTTCAGAATTTCTGATTTAAATTTGCTTGTCTCTTCCATTTGTACTAACATAGATTGTGATTTTACCGCAAGTTCTTGATTAAGCATATCTGACTCCTTCTGGCGAATAATAAGTTGCATTTCTAACTGTGTAATTTTTGACTGCGCCAACTCCTCATTCTTTTTATGCAATTCTACTTCATGGAGAACCTGCATATTTTTCACGTGCCGAGTAGTCTCGATATTATGAATTTTTTCTTTTAATTGTTGATACTGTTCAAAGTATGTAAAGGCATCCGACACATTACCCAATTTTTTGTAGAGCTTTACGAGTTTTAGCAGTACTTCATGTTCTTTCGACAAATAATCAGAATCATGAGCAATAGCGATACTTTTGGTATAGCAATCAATTGCCTCATTAGATCTATCCGTAAGCTCATACGCATCACCCAATAAGAGCAGAAACTCTACTTCATGTACCTTCGCGGGAATTGTACGGGAAATAGCAATTCCGTTGTTAGCTAAATCGAATACTGCTTGATAGTTTTTTTCAATCAGATTAATTCGAATTCTCTGTTCAAGTACTAATAGCTGACCAATAGGGTACTCAATTTCATCGAAAAGCACCTCGGATTTTTTGAGGTAGTCTCTAGCTCGATCTAAAAAATTATTGAAAATACAAATCTTACCTAGATTAAAGTAGACAGTTGCTGCCAGTTCTTTATTGCCGATAGATTCCAGAAGCGGTACTGCTTGCATAAAGTACCATTCCGCATCTGCATAGTCGTCTGTACTCAAGAAGATACGACCAATTTGATGCAGAGCAACAGCTTCACCGTATTTTTCACCAATGTTCCGTTTTATAACTAATGCTTTTTCGAGGAAATTACTTGCCTCTTTATAGTTACCAATGCATTCATACGCTGTTCCTAAGTTTATGTATGCGTCTGAAAGAGATCTGTCATTTGGACTGCTTCTGAAATAATATTTATTGTAAATGTAGTCAGCAGATCCAATTGCTTCTTTCCCTGATTCTAAGTCTTCCTTGTATTTTGTCTTTAGTACAATTGCACGTTGAAGATAATCTATTGCTTCTGCAAACTCACCTTTATCAATATAGTGAACAGCAATATTAATAAGTTCAGAGCCTGCTCGATCTATCAAATTATTTTTTATAAAGATATCATAGGCGAGTAAACCGAATTCTAATACTTTTTCATGCTCAGCTTTTTGATTGTATGCGGCTGCAAGAACGAAAAGTGAGTCTGCTTCACCATACGTATCTTTTGCAATCCTAAATAATTCTAAAGATTCAGTTGCATATTGAATTGAAGAACTATACTGCTCAATTTTGTATGAATAGAATGCTAGTGTATATAATTCTCGTCCAGCATATACTATATTCCCAATCTCTTTAAGGATTGCCACTGACTTCTGTATTTCGTCAATTGCCTGTTGCCACTGCTGGTTCTTTATAAATATTCTACCTTGTAACGCATAGCATCCTGCAAGTCCTTGTTGATAATTAAGTTTCTTGCAAAGAGCAAATGCTTCACTACAAATTTCATTTGCTTTATTGAGTTCATTATTAGTATATGCAAAAAAACCGGATACTATCTTTTCGTCAAGTTGCTGAAATGTCATACATACTTATTGATTATGATAAAAACAAAACCAAGGGCAATATAATTGGTATTGCCAAACATCACAAATAAAGTGCTGATTTATTTCTTATACTTCTCAATACAGTAAAGCGGATAAACAGAATAATTACAAAACATAAAGTAGCTTTGTCTCTAATGTATATAAGTAAATACCAGCGTATCAATATCTATATGACCTGCAGATATTGTTCCTGAATCAGTATGTTGAACTCCAAGTGAATCTGTAGCCGTGACTGTGTAAGGGACAGGAAGAGGGAAGCAATCAATAGTAAAATTTACAGCACCATTCATCCCCGTATTTTTAGTTGAATCAATCAGTGGATATGTACTTTCAAATGTAACTGCTGTACTCGGAATGCACCTCTGGGTTTCACCATCCATTACCACAACCCTCACCAAACCTGTTGACTGAGTCCCAACCTTTATTGATGTTGGAAAAAATATTAAATAAAGCACTCCGCATAAAATCACGGTAGAGAGTGCAACCAATGTTAAAAACTGACGCTTAGTCATAAAAAAAACCTTGAATAATTAATAAAAAACAAATGAAAAAAACTCATATTGCTTTCTATTATCGGCAATAGTGTTCAAAACCAAAAAGAACATGAATGTTAAACAAGCGTAATAAAATCTTTATTTGCGTACCCTCTTGTTCTTCTGCATACTTCGTAACCGTCTCTACTGCCATCATCGTTTGTGTTTCCTTCAATAGAATTGAAACCGTCTTTATCATTAATAAAGCTTTCAACAATTCCTGTATGCTCCCAATCTGCAGCAGAACGACGTACCAAGAAAATTCCACCGGGAGTAATACCGTGTTTGTTTGTAATGGCTTGCTTTTCACTTACGAATATACCCTTTGATTTTGCTTGGGTAGCGAGATTATCACAGGACAACGTGTAGTTCAATGGAGACTTTATCCCCAGTGATTCTGCTGCTTGAGCATATATGTAGCTTACATATCCTGCACACCAAAACCAAGCAGCACCTTCATTGCCGCGAGTATAAAGGCGAACCCATGGACCGCAATTCGCTTTCCCAACTTCTCTGGGGAGCTCCTTCAAATGTTGCTCTGCCACAATCAGTACTGCCTCACCGAATGTCTTGCCTTGAACATTTACAGGAGCCGCAGCTCGTTGTATGGGTGCAATTAATGCAGAAAAAGTATCATTATCAACTATACCTGTACGAGGCAAACCTCGCGCTACTTGAAACTTCTTAACAGCTGCTTCAGTGCCACCGCCGAAATCTTTATCTATGACCACATTAAAGCCATTCAAGGTAAGCCATTCTTGAACAAACTTTGCTGATGCTGTCTTGTCACCACGCTTTATTGGCTTGGTAAATGTATATTCTTTTGGTAGTTTCATTTTACTTTCATTTGAAAATTATTATTGGAAACGTTCATTCTCATTATATTTAAGATACGAATTAATTTCTCGATTCATAGCCGCTTCGGGTAACACAAACCGAATCAACTGTTCATAAAAATTGTTTTGATAATAGCCAGACCGGTTATTTAAAACAATCTCATTTCTCAATAAATACAAGGTAATTACTGTCGGTGCGAAACCAAGTAATTGTGTTGCGTTGCTTAATAAAAGAACTGAGGGGAACTTCTTTATTGCTGCCATACGTCAGGATCATATCATTGTCATCTCCTTTTTTGAGCCATTCGATGAATGTTCCGTTGAATCCCTTATGAACATCATTGTAATAATCCATGCATCGCCTGAATAGTTTTGGGAATATTAACTGTGCTTCTTCTCCCTCAATAGAGGATTTTTTTTCAAGTGTAAACATATTTGTAGTATCTATTGACCAGATGTTTTTTTTTGCTGTTTTTGCGCGTATTGCTGCAGCTCGAAAATAATCAATATGAGAAGATGGCATCGAAGAGTACGTTAATAAATAGGCAAGTCCTTCTTCGAGCATTTTGTAATTCAATGAATTTTTTAGCTCATTTGGGGGGATTGACAGAACCTGCCCATCATTCTCAGTAGTTCCCAGATAGACATAACTAATAGGTCTTCCATGGGGTTCTAGTCCGTTGCACGCTATATATGCTTTTATTTTTTCAGGTTTAGAACTATGGATAATTGTAGAATTTTTGCCTCCCGTTTTTATGTATACAGTATTTACAAATTGACATAGTTTCAGAATATAATCGCGCGCCGACTTTGAATGCGGTTGCATATCTGTGCCATAGTGAAGTTCAGGGGTATCAATCCCTTCAAATCGTAACTGCACAGAGCCATCCCTCACTGAGGGCTTGAGAAGGTGATTTCGGTATACTCCGTCGAAGGCATTGGGATTGTTTGGAATAAACCCCATCGAATCGCCATCAGGTTGCTTGCCGATAATTGTCAGGTAACCGGAAATTATTTTATATGAATTTTGCGTTTCTAATGTAGTTGTTTCTGAGGTCATAGATTGTCTACGTTTGATAATTAAATTAGGTTCAAGATAACTTAAGGGGATTTTTTCTTATAATATTCAATAAATATAAATA
>CAZGNO010000160.1:0-4897 GCA_964527785.1 uncultured Chitinophagaceae bacterium | reverse complement strand
GAACTTTATATCTTATTTATAGCCCATTTCTGTCCAAACAAATGGGGTAGGTTCACAGTAACTGAAGAGAATTTTCCTAAAGGAAAGGAAATAGAAATTCGTAAGGCCTTAAAAAAAGTATCAGCTTGGTCAAAGGCTAAAGAAGTAGGTAGGAAATATATACCACGGGGTGAAGCAACTAAATCATTCGATAGGATCCTTGAAAAATTTAAGTTACAAGGATTACTTATTGTAGAAATAGGTGAATTGGAAAGTTTTGTGCCGAGTATTTCATCCAACTATCATGGGCCTAAATGGGTTAGTGAAGCACTAATGAAAGATTTAAAAAATGACACGGAATTAGCTGAAGCAAGAAGGTTTGTAGCTCAAATATTAACTTGAATAATATTTATACTTACATATGAAAAATAAACCCCTAAAATACACTTTAGACGAACTTACCGACAAACACATCGGCAAAATCGGAACTCCAAAACGAGATGCGTTTGAAAACAAGCTACGTCTCGACTTGCAAAGTAAGACAACCAAACAAATAAATAATAAACAGGATTTATCTCTAAAATCAAAATGAAACTCCTCATAATCGGCAACGGCGGCACAGGCAAAGTACCCCACTGAAATTTTTCTTGTAAGAAATAAAGATAAATCACTATTTTGCCGAAACGGTGTTTCCAAAAACCACTTTTGCAACATACTTTCTAAATCTAACAACCTTTATGTGCTTTTCAGCAACAGCAAGTTTCGGAGCAGGTGTAGCTCTTTCGGCGATAAGCTATGCAACCATCAGAAAAGCACAATCACCACAACAGATGGTGTTTGCAAGTATTCCTTTGATTTTCTGTGTCCAACAAATTTCCGAGGGGTTCTTGTGGTTGGCTCTTTCCAATCCTGCTTACGCGCCGTTTGAACACGTTTCAATGTACGTATTTTTGATCTTCGCGCAGATAGTGTGGCCCACATGGATACCCTTATCAATATATATTCTGGAAACGAACACCAAACGGAAAAAACTGCTCAAATTATTTGTGGGTATAGGTGCTCTCGTTTCACTTTATCTTGCCTATTGCATGGCTGCAAACCATGTTGAAGCAAATATAATCGGGTATCATGTATCTTACAATCAGGACTACCCGCTTTCATTGCAATTCACCGGAGGGCTGCTCTATATTATTGCAACAATTATCCCGGGCTTTATTTCCAGTGTTAAAAAAATGAAAGTATTAGGTGCAACTATTTTTATTTCCTATTGTATGACAAGAGTATTTTACGAAGATTATATTATTTCTGTGTGGTGTTTCTTTGCAACAGTAATTAGTTTTGTAGTACTGGCGATTATGTATGAAGTTAAAAAAATAAGAGTTGAATCACATTCATTGGCAATCAGGGATTTACACTTTTTAATGCATAAAAAATAGCATATAATATTCTAACTAATACTTAGCATTTAATACTTTTTTTATTCACTGATGTTACGCAAGATTATATTGATTAGACCTTATCAACAGCAAATTTACACATGAGTAGGTGAGCAAAGTCAAGTCAGGTGAGCAAAGTCAAGTCAGGTGCTACACCTGACTTTCATTACTTACCAATTAAAGCGCATAAGTTTATTAAATAAATACTGTTTGCTTATATAGTCCGTAAAAAGGTATTTTTGTTGAAGTCAGGTGTAGAACCTGACTTGACTAGGGAAGAAACTCAATACATTAATTGTTGCGTAACATCAGTTATTAACTGAGAATTCCTAAATTTCAAACATAACAGATCGAAATGTCCTCTCTCAAAATCCTCATAATCGGCAACGGCGGCACAGGCAAATCCACCCTAGCTAATAAACTGGGCACAGAGCTCAATATCCCCGTAACCCACCTTGACCTCCTCTCGTGGAAGGACGGGTTTACGCCTGTACCGGAAGAAGACTTCAAACGAGAACTCAGTGAACGCTTCAAGCGCGAAAGGATGATCATTGAGGGTTGGGCGTTCCAATCCACTATGCACGACCGTCTGCTGTGGGCGGATGTTATCATCTACCTCAAATACCCGCTGGAATACTGTTTGAATTCGGTGTTCAACCGTAATAAGGAATTCAACAACAAATCATATTCCTACGACCCGTTCACAGGTGACCGTGAGGCACACAACCACCTCTACAAAACAGCCGTCGAAAGAGTGCACTTGGACTATGAGCCCATAGTCCAGGAGTGGTTGCTCGAATCCGAAATTAAGAGCAAACCAATTTACATACTCACTTCGATAGAACAGCTTAATGAGGAGTACGACAGTCTGGAAGCAGCACTTAAACAAACGATTTTAGAATAATGATGGCATTACTTCACTTAACCTTTGAGTTGTAATTGTACGGATTCGAAATCCCGAAGGGATTTAATGTTTATAGCACAACGGTTCCGCCCCTCTATTCAACCACGTCGGGGTCACACGTTTTTTGCTTTGTTGATATCTATAAATATTTGAATCCTTCGGATTCTTTGCCTATCTATTAGCTACACTTGAAAGCGATGTCTGAATACTAAATCTATCAAGTTTTTGTATAAAAAGTAGTTAAGCAGCATTCACAATTACACCTGTTTTTAATGATACATTCTGCTGATCTACACCCTTAAAAACCACAGTTTTAATGATTGAATCCTAAACAGACACCTCAAAAACTTCTAAAATCAGCCAAAAAAGTATTTAAGATTGTTCTTGTAGATATTATTTTTATTTTATAATATAGATAGATTTATCCTCAAATCGGCATTCTCTCCTCAGGGCATCAAAGCATTTGGCATAATTCACTGAAATTTGTCATCAATGAACAATCCGGTCATTTATTTATTTTTTTCAAGCAAATAATTTTACAGTACTTAGATTGCAAGTACTGTTTTGTACCGTATTGTCGCTTCATGGTTTTTTTTTAATTGCTCGATGAACTTCACCAAATTTTCACTGAGGCACTATTACACCCTGTACCGTATGAATGGAGTGAAAAACACTACTTTCCCGTCGGTTTACTAGCCTCAAATTCACTGTCAGCCAATTTGTAAAGTCCTAAATCAGCCCCCTAAATACCTCCTCTTCCTTCCTTTGCCCTGTTTAATTTTTGCTTTAGTTTTGTCCGTTCATCTTGTGAAGATGTATAAATATAATTACATTGTTTTACTCAATTTACCGATGGAAACCCTATGAAGACAAAGTTTCTCCTTCTCTCTGTTTTTGTTCTGATTCTTACCTTCTCCCCACGGCAATCAACCGCACAAATTCCCCGAAGTTTTTCAATACAAGGTGTTCTGACCGACAGCACATCCAAGCCCATTCCTGACGGAATCCATACCATTACACTCCGGCTCTACGACCAACAGACGGGTGGAAGTCCAATTTTCAGCGAAGAATTTACTGCTCCGGTTTTTAAAGGACTGTTTAACCTTACTCTTGGTTCAAAAACTCCTTTACCCTCATCACTATTGTTCGACAAACAGTATTTTGTTGGGATTAGTAGCGACAGTCATTCTGAAATTGCACGGATTCCATTCACGGCTGTTCCCTACTCTCTCATGGCTGAAACTGTATCCGACGGCAGTATCACTTCCGATAAAATTGCTGACGGAAGCATTACGCTCGAAAAACTGTCGAAGGAGCTTCACCTTGAGAAGAAATCAGCAGGGGGACTTGCCAATCAAGCAACCGGACAATTTGCCTTTATAGGTGGGGGTGACAATAATGTTGCTTCCGGCAATTATTCGTCAGTTACCGGAGGAAATACTAACAAAGCTCAGGCAAATTATGCAATTTCGGCAGGTGGCTACAGTAATATTGCAAATGCACTGTATGCTACTATCAGCGGCGGGTCTTCCAACACTGTAAGCGGAGCAAACTCGGTAATTAGCGGCGGGGCAAGCAATGTTGCGAGTGGTGTTTATTCTGCTGTCAGCGGAGGAAACGCCAATAATCTTAGCGGGCAGTACTCCCATATCGGCGGTGGACGTTTAAATAATATCTCTGCGAATTACAGTGTAGTAGGAGGCGGCTACTCCAACTTGATAAGTTCCCAATACTCTGGTATAATTGGTGGCTACGACAATACTGTTTCCGGAGATTACTCAGTTGTTTTGGGTGGATACGGTCTTACCCTCACAAGTGATGCGGATAGGTCAATCGGTTATTTAGCAAATTCAGGTTCGCGGTCAATGATAATCAGCAATCCAAATATAGCTCTCTTTGGTAATACTGATGTATGGATTGCCTCCAATGACGGAACTACCCGTTCACTCAAATTATTCAGTAATAATATCAATGCATCGGGAGTGTATCCATCTACAGTTGCTAAGAACGTAGCGATTAAAGCACCCGACAGTCTGTCTTCGGATTATACACTTGTACTGCCCCCGGATAACGGTGGCGCAGGTCAGATACTTGTTTCCAACGGAGGTGGGATATTGTCTTGGGGGACAGGCGGGGCAAGCGGCTCTGCCGGAGGAGATTTAACGGGAGCATACCCTAACCCGACTATTGCACCGGGAGCGGTTACATCGGCAAAGATAACTGACAGTACAATTATTGATAGCGACATCAGCCCTACCTCTGCGATTGCTTACTCAAAACTCGCTCTTACAAACTCGATAGCAACAGGAGATTTGATGAATGGTGCGGTTACTACTGCAAAACTCGCAGATAGTGCCGTCTCAGGTATTAAAATTCTTACGAATTCTATCGGTGCCGGTCATATCAGCGACGATGCAATAACGAGTATTAAAATCGAGGATGGAAGTATCGTTAATGCCGATGTGAACCCTACTGCCGCTATCGCTTATTCAAAACTTAGCTTAACAAACTCAATTGTTACAAGTGATTTGACAAACGGTGCGGTTACTTCGTCCAAACTCGCTGACAGTGCCGTATC
>CAZGNO010000159.1:0-4944 GCA_964527785.1 uncultured Chitinophagaceae bacterium | reverse complement strand
GCTTTAATTGGTAAGTAATGAAAGTCAGGTGTAGCACCTGACTTGACTTTGCTCGTCTACTCATGTGTAAATTTGTTGTTGATAATGTCTAATCATTATAATCTTGCGTAACATCACATCCTAATTCTTTTTTTTCTTTTTTGAGGATTTTGCCCTTGAATTGAAATCCAAACTTAGCTGTATCCAGTAGTCGAAGTCTTGATCTGTTTCCATTCCCGAATCATTAACCATTACAAACCCCTTCATCGGTCGGTTGGTAAAGAGCATATTTGAACAGCCCGTTTTTTTTAGTAATTCCCCTTGAAGCTCAGGGTCAATACGGCACATCATTTCATCTTTTATGATACCTATACACATTTTGTCGTTTATCATGAAGGTCAAGCCGCCCATCATTTTCTTTTCTATAACATTAGGGACTTCGGATAGCCGTTGGCGGATTCTTTCCGCGAGCTGGAGATTGTAGGACATAATAAATTGATTTTAGTTTGAACAGTTTAATAATATTCTTAAATGCGTACTATAGTTACTTACCTAAAAAATCACATCCCCAAATTAAACAGATTAATCTTCTGCATCTCAGGAGTTGAGAGCACAATATTACTTTCACTTTCTTCCACAAAATCGGTAAGCCCTTTTTGTATCAGAACTTCAATTTTATACTTCATATCTGATGCAAAGAATGTAATCGTGGGTTGTGAAAAATGGTTCGTTTGGTGCAAACCAACCACTGCAAGTCCATCCGACAGTATTGCCCACTGATATGGAGTTTGAAATTTCGACATTACTTCAAAACCCAGTTTCTTCCAAAATTCTATTGAAGTATCTATGTCTTTTACAGGCAAGGCATACTCTCCGAAGAGTCCGCAAACTTTATTGACATATTTTTCAGGTTTGAAATAGTCTTGTTGAGGGAGTGTAAGCATGGTTGCTCCTTGCGGTTGATTAAAGCCGTCAACATACGTTACCAATGCTATATTATGTCCGTCCGGGGATTGAAATACAAACCGTTTAATCATATCATCCGCATTTGGTTTTTGGATAAATGATATTCCGTTTTGTTCCAACTCTGAGGTGATTTCCTCCAGATTTTTGACAAAATAGGTGAGTGATATATAGGGAGTGCTGTCTTTACGTAGCATGATTATCAATGCTCCGTCAGAGATTTGAATCCATGGGAAAGGAAAATCAGACCGATATAACTCTGTAAAACCTAGCTGCTGATAATATTGTAGTGATTTTTCCAAGTCATGGGAAGTTATCGTACATACCGATACATTTCCGATTTTGGGTTTTGGAATAGTGGGCATACGGGTTAGTCAGTTTTGTAATTTGATCTGTATCTATTATCTTATATATTTTTTTGAAAATTGAAATTCTCCCCAAAAATATGAAAAACATTGAATTTATCCGACAGGATGTAAAGAATTATTATTTACTTTATCCTTACATATTCTTTATATCAAGTAGAAAGCGTAAAATAAAACCTGCTACCCAATCCGATTTCGCTTTCCACTCCGATTGTCCCGCCTTGCACTTCTATAAATTCCTTACTGATAGACAACCCCAAGCCGGTTCCTGACTTGCTACTGCCCGGCACTTGAAAATAACGGTCAAATATTTTATCCTGATACCGAACATCTATCCCCTTTCCAACGTCCTGAACCGCAAAAACTACCGTTTGGTCTTGTTTCTTGAGTTCAATCGTAACGGTGGAATGCTCAGGTGAATAACGAATAGCATTGGTAAGAAAATTAATCAATACCCACGCTGATTTTTCAGCATCGGCTTTGATTACAGGTAATTGCTCTTCTGCCGCTACGTGCAATTGTATATGCTTTTGCTCTGCCTGTGTCATAACCGCACCCAAAGCATAGTGGAGAATTTCATATGGACTGCATTGGTGAATATTCAGTTGGATATTCCCTGTTTCCACTTGTGAAAGATTGAGTAATTCTCCTGTAATTTTGAGCAATCGCTCTGTGTCTTCCTTGATGCTTTCCACCAGTTGTCGTTGTTCGGGATTAATATTGCCGATATTGTTCGTTTCAAGAAGTTGCAAGCTGAGTTTAATAGATGCAATCGGTGTTTTCAGTTCGTGCGAGACGGTAGCAATGAAATTCGTTTTGGCGGAATCTAATTCTTTGAAAGGCGTAATATTCTTCAAAATAATAAAATGTCCGATATGCAATTCGTGTTTTTCACCGGTAGGTGTTACTGCAATATCTATCACTTCTTTTTCGAAGTAACTCTCTTTGTTGTCTGCATAAATTTTGATTGGTTTCTGTTTGTGTGTTGGTGTATTGTCGTCGGTTGGCAGCTTCTTATCGTCTAATAATGAGCGAAGTAAATCATTTCCGGCAGCAACTTCATTTGCTGAATGCCCTATAGTGTTTTCGGCTTTGAGGGCAATGATTTTTAGTGCCTCATCGTTGGCGAACAGAATGGTATGATTTTCATCCAGCCCGATAATCGGATTCTGCATATTATTAATCAAGGTTTCCATTCTTTTTTTCTCTATGAGGAGTTTTGCCAGATTGCTGCTATTATATTCTTCGAGTTTCTCTGCCATAGTATTGAACGAGGTAGCAATTTCACCAAATTCACTTTGCCCTCCGAGATGAACTCTTTTAGAATAATTCCGAGCGGCAATTTGTTTTATACTTTCGGTAAGCTCTTGAATGGGGTTGGCAATACCTCGCGGCAGATTGACAAGGATCATAAATCCTATGAGAAAACATACTGTTCCGATAGCTGCCATCCAAAGGGTAGCAGTTCGGGCAGTGTGTTTTGCAACATTGTTTTTGTAAACAATTGCCTCCATATTCAGATTCATAATTGTAAATAAATCCTTTCTGAATTCAACAGTCACTTTCCCGTCCGAATCAGGAAGTGCTTTAATTGCATTCAAGTGCTCCTTGAGGCGGGCAGTAATTTCCTTTTCGCCTATTTCAGTTATATTATTCTCTTGCTTTAATAAGTTCTCTTCAATAATTACAAATTTGCGCGGGTTAGCATTTGTTTCGTCCAATGCTTTGAGTATGTTCCGGATATATTCAAGTGAGTTGTAATTATCTTTAAGAATTTTTTCAGAATCGGCTGCGAGAGCGTCGGTGTATTTCATCCCGATTGAGATAAGCACCACTATTGCTGCAAAGAGTAGCCCGATGCCAAGCGTAAGTTTTGTTTTGATTTTCATTGCGATAGAATTATTAAATCTATAGAATCCATAGATAACTTATTGAGCAATTGATTGAATACATTTGTCGAAAGTATGATCTTGAAAAGGTTAAGGTGCGGCTTGCCGATACAGATGGTGGTAATACCTCTTTTTTCTGCTTCTTCGGCGATCGTTGCAGCAATTTTGGAACTACTGACGGTGATCACTTCGGCACCTAATTCCGTTGCCAATTTGAAATTATTAATCAGATATCGTTGGGTGTCCAATGCAATCTTGTCATTCGATTCGGATGGAGTTTGGACATACAGCACACACCATTTACTATTGTAATAGCTTGCCAGGCGTGCAGTTTTACGAATAATATTTTTTGCAGTTTTGTCGTTGCTGCTGATACACGCCATAAATCGCTCATGCTTGAGTGCAGTTGCTTTGGAGAGTTGGGCATCCACTTTTCTTTCCACTTGGCTTGCTACTTCTTGCAATGCGAGTTGGCGGAGTTGGAGAATAGTATCAGGTGTAAAAAAGTTTTGAAGAGCAATAGGGATTTTATCGTGAGCATAAATCTTTCCTTCTTTCAGCCGGATTATAAGTTCATCGGCTGTAAGATCAATATTCACAACTTCATCTGCTTGAGCAAGCACACTATCAGGTACTCGTTCTTTTACATCAACATTAGTAATGAATTTTACTTCGTCGTTCAAACTCTCTATATGCTGAATATTGACTGCACTGATAACATTGATTCCTGCATCAAGGATTTCAAGAACATCCTGCCAACGTTTTTCGTTTTTACTGCCTTCTATATTTGTATGGGCGAGCTCGTCTATTATCACAACCTCAGGACGCAGTATCAAAATCGCCTGCATATCCATTTCTTCCAGTTCCTTTCCCTTGTAGAATAGTTTCCGTCTGGGAATCACCGGAAGTCCGGCGAGCAAAGCAACTGTTTCTGCTCGGTCATGCGTTTCCACATAGCCCACCTTTACATCAATTCCATTTCTGAGCAATGTTTGCGCTTCTTGGAGCATTCTGTATGTCTTACCAACCCCTGCACTCATACCAATATATACCTTGAACATACCACGCTTTGATTTGCGGATAAGCTCAAGGAAATGTTCGGCAGTATGATGAGTTTCGGACATTATTTATATAGTTTTGTTGATAATCTGACTAACGATTATTTGAATTTTATAGGAAATGACAGGACATCAGGATTCAATACAATACTACTTAATTCCTGAGTGAGTATTTAATACTGCATTCGGAGTTCATAACAGCTGCCGAGCCAGCAGCAAAATAATGCAATGACATAAAAAAAACAGTTGCCTTCTGTCATTCTGATGGAGTCCTCTGGGCTGAAGAATCTCAGTGTAATTGAATCTTGAGAATTGTATATTTCTTTATCATCTGAGCTTAACTTTTCTTTTTTCCAGACATTTTTAAATTCTCGGAGAATCCCTTAAACTGATATTATTCGATCTAAGAAGCCCTGTAAATGACATCTCTTGTAATTTGCTATGTGAACCATTGTGATAAACTCTGTGAACTCTGTGGGAAAATTGTAAAGAATCTCACACTGGGTTTCACAGAGTGGTACAGAGTTTTACAACGCAGATAAAATAATTCTCAAAGTTCGATTTAAACTGAGATTCTTCAGCCCAGAGGACTCCTTCAGAATGACATCTCTTAAAATGTTAGTACAATTTAGTGACCTGTCATGCTGAACTTGATTCAGCATCTCCGTGTGTACGACGAAATAGCACATT
>CAZGNO010000158.1:0-5154 GCA_964527785.1 uncultured Chitinophagaceae bacterium | reverse complement strand
TCAGGAACTCAGTGTGACTTGAGCTTGATTGTCATGCTGAGCGTAGTCGAAGCATTTAGTACTTGCCAATTTTTTCAAACAAATAATGTACTGAATTTAATGGTTCGGTTATTTTAGTCCTATCACTTATTCTATTCGGCAATTACGGACATCGAACCCATCATCATCGGCAAGCTAAGAGAACCACAACACAGTCAAATCAAATTGGTCAATGACTGTAGAGGTTTGTGTCAGTCAACCTAATTTATAGTACGGTAATGATATTTCATTTTGACGGACGGTTATTTCTTCATGCACTCTATGTGGGGATAGTATATAGTTGCCTAGCATTTGGAGCGACATACTACCGTAAAATTGCGGACGATTATGAAGTGCGCAAACTTACAATGGGTGAAGAAATCTATTCAGCATATAATCCTCTTGCACTTTTGGGAATAGCAGCATTTTCGATGCTTTTCTGTATTTTTGCTGTAGTGGCATTGCTGCATGAAGCACCGCCGCTTATTTTTTATGTTTTGCCGGTTGCTTGCGCGATTAATATACTTCAGTTTTTGATTCGTGCACGTCATCAACGGGTAATGATAAAAAGTCGGGGCGTTGTGGTTCGGTATCTGTTCAAAGAAGGTGGTATTGGAATCGGATATGATACCCTAAAGAGGGTTGATGCCCGCAAGTTCGGTTCGTGGTATATCGTTCGGTTCTATGATCTAACAGACAAACAGACTGCTAAATGCCACTTACGAAAAATAATGTTACACCATATTCAAGTTTTGGTGAGAATGAACCCTGAATGCGAGGTTGTTGTTGAAGAATGAATTTTGATTTTATTATTATATCCATGAATTACCCGATAGCACTGTTCGATTTGGATGGCACAATTATCAATTCTCAAATAGGTATCACCAGGTCAGTCCAGTATTCTCTCAAGCATTTTGGTATTACTGTTCATGAGCCGAATACTTTAGTACATTTTGTAGGACCTCCTCTCCACAAGTCCTTCCGGAAGTATTACGATTTTGATGAAGCAAAATCAGTTCTCGCGGTTGAAAAATACAGAGAATATTATAGAGAAAACGGTATCTTTGAAAATGAAATATATGACGGGATTACAACCTTGCTTATCGAATTATACGAAAAGGGTGTAAAGATTGTACTTGCTACCTCTAAACCCGAAGTTTTTGCTCGTCAAATCCTCGAACATCTTTCGATTATTCATGTATTTGACGGCGTATTTGGAAGCTATTTGGACTTGACCAGAACAGACAAGGCAGAAATAATTAGTGATATTATACGTGCCTATCCTGACAATAAAACAAGTGAGTTTGTAATGATAGGTGACAGGGAGCATGATATAATAGGGGCTAATAAGAATGGAATTGACGCAGTCGGTGTTTTGTGGGGATTTGGTTCTCTGGCTGAGTTGGAGAATCATAAGCCAAAATATATAACGTCAGAAATGTCCGGCTTGCGTACTATCTTATTAGAATATAATAATCAAAATTAAGATTTGTAAAACGACTTTTAGAAAATAATTTATGACAAAAACATCTATTCGCATTGCTTCGGGGCAGGGATTCTGGGGCGATTTACTTACAGCACCACTTTCACAGGTTAGCAAAGGTCAGGTTGATTATCTCATGCTTGATTACCTTGCCGAGGTAACAATGTCTATTCTCCAAAAGCAAAAAAATAAGAATCCTGAACTTGGCTATGCAAAAGATTTGGTGCAGACTTGCGAAGATGTGCTGCCATATTTGATGGAAAAGAATATCAAACTCATTACTAACGGAGGTGGTGTAAACCCCGAAGCTGCTCGCGATGCAGTCTTTGCTGTTGCCAGAAAATTAGGAATTAAGGGTTTGAAAATAGGAATCGTTGTCGGTGATAATATTCTCCCGCGCATTGACGATTTGATTGCCGAAGGTCATGCAATGAAGAATATGGAATCGGGCGAGCCGATTGACGATGTTAAAGATAAGCTGCTCAGTGCAAATGTGTATTTGGGTGCAGGACCTGTCGTAGAAGCATTGCGTCAAGGTGCGCATATCATCATAACCGGTCGCACAACCGATACTGGCTTGACGCTTGCTCCGATGATTCATGAATTCGGCTGGTCTATGGATGATTGGGATAAAATATCGGCTGGTACTGTTGCAGGTCACATCAACGAATGCGGGGCACAGGCATCGGGCGGAAACTTTCTTGGTGATTGGAAATCAATGCCTGATATGGCAAATGTAGGTTTTCCGGTTATCGAAGCATATCCTGACGGAACGTTTATCGTTACCAAACACGAAGGTACAGGAGGGGCTGTTACACGCGAAACGGTGAGCGAACAACTACTGTATGAAATCGGTAATCCCGAAGAATATATAACACCCGATTGCGTAGCTGATTTTACTTCGATACATTTAGAAGACTTGGGCAATAACCGTGTAAAAGTTTTTGGAATCACAGGGAAACCGGCTACGCCATTCTTCAAAGTATCGGCAAGCTATGCTGATGGGTATGTAGCGTTTAGTACTCTTACGTATTCTGCACCCGAAGCATACGAAAAGGCGCAGGCAGCTGACAGGATTTTGCGTACCCGACTCAATAATCTGGGGTTGGAATTTGATGAAATCCGTACTGAATTTATAGGGATGAATGCCTGTTACGGTCCGCTCGCCAAACCGATTGACCCCAACGAAGTGATGATGCGTGTTGGTGTCCGCTCTCGCAATTATGCTGCTGTTGAGCGTTTCGGTAAGGAGATAGCACCGCTTATTCTCACCGGTCCACCAAGTGTTACCGGATTCTCCGGCGGACGACCAAAGCCGAGCGAGGTGGTAGCATACTTTCCGGCTCTTATCAGCAAAAGCGTTGTTCAGCCCACAGTGATTGTGGAAGAAGTGTGAAAATGGAGGAGCACGCGCAGTTACCTCCACTCATTTCTGTTGTAATTCCCGTTCTCAACGAGGAGAAACTACTCCCCGGGCTTCTCGCGGTTCTTACACCGGAACTGTGTAGCCATAATCAGATGGAAGTGATTATCAGTGACGGGGGCAGTACAGATTCTACGTTGGAGATTGCTGCTAGGCACCATGGAACACTTATTCCAAACATTACCGGGAATCGCCAAACGATTGCAGAAGGACGTAATTGCGGAGCTAAAGCAGCTACAGGAAAGGTGATTTGTTTTATAAACGGAGATACCTTACCTGAAAATCCAATTGAGTTTTTTGGAGTAATTAATCAATGGGCGCATGGGCAAGGCAAACACATAAAAGCTTCAGCGTTAGCGTGCCCTGTGTATATATCACCCGAAGAACGGAGATGGAGTGATCTCGCCTTCCATACTTTTTTTAATGAGTACTTACGCTTTCTGATCAATGTGTTGAAAATAGGAATTGGGAGAGGGGAGTGCCAGATAGTAGTCCGTGAAGTATTTGAGAAAGTGGGCGGGTACAACCCACTACTGGTTGCCGGTGAGGATTTTGATTTGTTCCGCCGTATAGCCCTGACCGATGCGGTGAAATTTGCAAAAGACCTACCTGTTCATGAATCGCCCCGACGGTTTAGGCGGTACGGCTACTTCAAGATTCTAGCAAGCTGGACAATTAATGCGTTGTCGGTGATTGCCTTTGGCAGGTCTGTAAATAAGGAATGGGAGGCAGTGCGCTGAATTTATCCCCCATACGCACCAAACTTAACAACCCCCCTCCGCCAAATAAACACTGTAAGCCCCCATAAAATTCCTATCCAAAGAAGCCCTACACTACCAAAGCCAAGAGCGGATTCAGGTGAAAGACGCCCTGACAAAAATCCCGCAGGAACATAAGCCAAATACTGAAAAGGGAGTATATCGGATACCTGTCTCACAGACTCAGGAAGAATACTCATCGGCAGCATCATTCCCGACAGAAACCATAAGCTAATATCCAACACAACATGAAATGTCCATGTCTCGTCCATCCAAAATGCGAGATAGGAGATAATCATGCTCATCAAAAAACGGAGAATTATTGCAAAGACAATAAATAACAGGGCAATAGCACATCCCGTAGCCGAAAGAGAAATTACTCCAGAAGTCGAAGCAGAAATACCAACTACTATAGAAAGTAATACTATGAAAATGAAACCAAAGGCGCGGTCTGCAAGTGAGGAAGCAAAGGTATAAAGCAGGTGCGATATTGGTTTCAGAAGATATTTGTTTAGCTCACCGTTACGTATTTCTTCTGCTGCAGCACGCTCTACTTTGCCTGAATAGGTAAGTGACAGACATATTGAAGCGCAGATGATATACAGCATCATTTGGTTAACAGAAGATCCGGCAATCTGTCCGTCGGAGGACGCATAGACTGCTTGCCACAGGCAAACCTGTACAAATAAGGTAATTAACAGCCAAAGGAAGGAATTGGAAATAAAATTGGTTCTATATTCCATTGCCTTTGAAATCCCGACACGGATGACAGCAGTGTATTTGCTTATGCCGAGAGTTAAGGACATGATTTGGAACAATTGAATTTGAAATTAGCAAGCCATTTTTTCTATTTAGGACTGATTTTAGCAATATCGGGCTATTGCCATAGTTACAACAGTGAATAGCAGTAGATAGGCAATATAATTTGTAGAGACTGTGAGTCTATTCTTGATTTTTGATATTTCATGAATCTGTTCATCCGTTGGTATTCCGGTAGCAGCAATCTCTTTTCCGATTTGCTCCATTCGTAATGCGCCCGGTCGGTTTACTGTAAGCCCTATGATGTAAGCAACAAGAGCAGTCAAACCACCTAACGTTAAGCTCATTCCATAGTTAGTCAGCATCCATTCAAGACTAAATCTATCCGATAATATCCAATACATTGCAATACCTGACAGGATATTAGTGGTCGCAGCAATACTCATAACGAGCGGATATTTATTTGTCTTGACAAATTGCTGCATTACTTTGCCGCCTCCCGCACCGAGAGCATTAATAGCCGGTAAAAGAAAAAAAGCAAGTGTAAAAACTGCTCCGGCCCATAGTACGCCGGATACGATATGGAGTAAACGAAGAATTAATAAATGGTTTTCCATAATAATTGTAAATAGTTACGAAAACAGTTGTATCTATTATTTAAGTAAGTGATGTTACGCAAGATTATATTGATTAGACCTTATCAACAACAAATT
>CAZGNO010000157.1:0-5289 GCA_964527785.1 uncultured Chitinophagaceae bacterium | reverse complement strand
TATTCCATTGCCCCAGAGGGGCTAAATAGCAATAGCAACGTATCCTTCACACCGAAGAAAAGCTCCGGCTGGAGTGACATATTCTTTTACGCTTGTTTTGTCTATTACTATGTCGCTCCTAACGGAGCTTGAAAGACTCAATGTGGAGGTGCGTTTGCTATTACTATACCGCTCCTAACGGAGCTTGAAGAGTCGGGTTATGTACCGTGTTTCTATTACTATGCCGCTCCTCTTGAGCTTGAAGAGCGGAGTGCGTTTGCGCAGTTGGTTGCTATTGCTATGCCGCTCCTAACGGAGCTTGAAGAGTCGGGTTATGTACCGTGTTTCTATTACTAGCTTGAAGAGAGGAGGGTAGATGATTTTTTCTATTACTATATCGCTCCTTCGGAGCTTGAAGACTTGAGGGAGATGGTTTTTCAAATTATTATGCCGCTCCTCCGGAGCTTGAAGAGTCGGGAAAAACACTGTATCTACCAATATCTACCAATCAGAAGAAAAAAAGTGGCTTGATTAGAAAAGCTAAGATACTAAAATTGTCACACCTATAAATTGATTGGATAGTTTCTGTTTTTGAGATTTGTGGTGATATATTTTACAATTGTCTCAAAAGTCCGCTCAAACTTCCTCTTTCTCCCAAGCCGACCTTCTTCCGAATTTGAAGCCGTTTATTCTCAATCGTACGTTCTGAAAGAGAAAGAATTTGAGCAATTTCATCCGACATCAAACCCGCCCTTATAAGCACACATACTTTTATTTCCATTGTTGTAAGACTTTGGTATTTATTTACTAAAGTCACTTGGAAGTCCGGGTGAACTTTGCTGAATATTTCTAGATAGGACTCCCAAGTTTCTTGCATTACTGGTGATTCTCTTAGTTTCATCTTAATTTTCCGAATAAGGTTTTCTTCCTTGTCTTTTTGAGAAGTGATAGCAAGAATTTCGGATTTAAGAGTATTAAATTCCTTCTTATATAATAAGATAGATTGATTGCTTATTTTAATTAATGATTCAAGATGAGCAATTTGACTTCGAGCAATATCCTCGTTCTTACGATGGATTTCGATCTCATGCAGTACTTGCATACCATTGAGATGTCGGGCTGCTTGAGCGTGAATTATCTTCTCCTGAACTGTATGGAATTCTTCAAAATACCTTAAAGATTCACGATAATTATCCGTTTTTTTGTGAAAACCTGATATAGTTTGAAGTATCTTTGCAATTTTTGGTAGCAATTCCTGATCTTTTGCTATTTCTAATGCTTCGAGATATATTCTGATTGCTTTGCTGAAATCCTCACTTAAATCTTGTACTCCAGCTAATTGTAGCAAAAAATCGACTTCAAATTCCCTTGCCTTGATTCGCCTGCTCATCTCAAGTCCTTGGCTTATCAATTGCTCAGCAAGTACAAACTTTCCTACTTTGGTAGCAAGCGCAGCTTTCTGTTGCATTATACATAGTTCGTCATAAGGAATATCAAGTCCAATGAAGAGTTTTTCTGCTTTTTCAAGAGAATGATGTGCTGCCTCCCATCGTTCCGAAAGAAGGTAAATTCTTCCAAGATTATACCAAACAGTTCCTTCGGATTGTTTATGACCGAGCATTTCAAATAAAGGACGAGCGTTCAGGAAATACCATTCTGCCTTTGTTAAGTCATTGATTTCAATGAAAATATTGCCAATTTGATTGTACACAACTGCTTCGCCGTATTGATCACCTAAATCTTGCTTTATCTTTAAAGCTTTATCTAACGCATCCACTGCCTCAATGTAATCACCTCGTCCACTCAAAGCCATACCAAGATTCAAATATGCATCAGCTATCGTTCTGTCGTTAGGGGCATGAGAAAGAACGTATCCATTATACGAGTAGAAAATTAAGCCGACACTCTCGGATTCAGACTCAAATTCTTTTTTATAACGTTCCTTTAGCTCGATTGCTTGTCGTAAATATCCGATTGCTCTTTCATTTTCACTCTTGTAAAGATAAATTGCTGCTATGTTGATGCAATCAGAGCCGGCAGGATCTAAGTTGTTTTGTAGGATTTTAAGATTAAACGATCGTTGAAGATACTCTAAGGCAATTTCATATTCTGCCTTATCTATATACATTGTACCTAAAAGAGAGTAAGCTTCTGCTTCGCCTCTTTTATCATCTAAAGCTTGAAATTCGATCAAAGCTTTTTTACATTGTTCAAATGCAATTATATTCTCTTCCAATCGAGAGTAAAAATAAGCAATTCTAAACTCGGTATGCGCAAGGAATAATCTATCTTCTATTTTTTCAAAATGCAAAAGTGCTTTTTCAGCTGCTTTTAGGGCTTTATACCACTCTTTACTACGTGAAAAAATATTTGAACTAAGATAATGGCATCCCCCGATTCCACGATGATAGTCATGTTTTAAGCATTCTTCAAGAGCTATTGAACATAAATCTTTAGATTTATCAATCTGCATTTCTAGAAAAGCAGAATAAGCTACAAGGACTTTTTCATCAAGCTCTTTCGTGGTCATGTTAGAACCTTCGATTGCAAAATTATACTAAGTAAGTCTAAAGAATTGTATAGCAATATACAACACAAGTTTGGTTCAACACAAATAAAAAACGGCAACTTGTAAAAAGTTGCCGTTACGCTTAGGTTTTACCTTGACTTAGAAAGTAAATGTTTCATTTAGAGGAATTTCAGATGATATACTGCTTGTTAATTGTAATTGAGCTGAGCCGGAGGTAACTCTGAGTAGAAAGGAACCAAATGGAACGTTATCAAATGTTACTGAACCTGAAATTGGAGTAACCTGCGACCTCAATCCGCCGGTTATAGTCACCAATTCTACAAAAGCATTAGCCAAGGAGCCGTCCATCCCGTTTCTTACCAGAACTACAATTGTTCCTAAACTGACTTCACCATGTTTAAACGAAGTATTATCTTCCTTTAATGTTGCATTCCCATTATTTTGCACGATAGTCATAAAAACTCCATAAAATTATAAAAAAATAAAATACAAATTAGTTGTAAGTGAAGTTATGATAGAATATGTTTGGTTGTAAGATGTTCAATATGATAATAAATCAAGCACATTTATTTCATTAAGAACGTATATAGTGATACTTAAGTTTACCTGATTTTACAATAAAACACCAGGAGTTCTGAGACTCCCGGCGTTTTACTGTTTTAGTTCTTAACGAATTTTCTTATTACTCACCTGCTCCACCAATTAAGGTAAATGTACCTAATGGCAGTTCTATTTCAGCATTTGATTTGTAGAACGAAAAGTTGTTTGGTAAACTACCCGCATCCGCATAAGATTTATGTCCGGGCTTTAATAACCAAACCATTTTAATTTCTACTGAAGATGATGCTGGTAATAAATTACCATCAGGATCTTCTAATCTTACTTTTAGTTCGCCCTTGTAGTCGCCCGGCAAAGTTACGGTTTTTCTGATTATCTGAGACGAGTGTCTTATATCAACTAAACCTGTATCGAAGCTAACATCTTTATCATTACAACTTAAAGATATTTTCGACCCTTTAGGAACATTCTTGCAACTTGCAACAAAAGCAAATGATTCAGCGGTCTCGTCTTGGTTGTAAAAGTAAAGTGAATCTTCAAGCGATTGCTGAGGATCGTAGTTGTGCCAAGCTGAAGATCCGTTATGTGTAATATATGTACTGGAGTTCCAATTTCCAAGCGGAATATTTTTCGGCTGATTTTTAGTAAAAAAATCATTAGCGATTGCTGCTATCACACAAATATGATCGGTAGTTGCAGGTGCCAAGCTAAATGCTTCAGAAACACCGCGAGTACCTAATGGAAGAGGGCCAGGTTTTCCTCCAAGAAGCAATATACTGCCCAAAGGATTATTTGCACCTACTGTAAAACATTGAATCCAAGAACTTGGGGGCTGATTAAACCCACCGGTTGAATAAAACATCTGTGCTTGAGGATTAGTAATTGGGTCTAAAAATTGAACATTTGCACATCGCACATAAATGTAATTTTTGCCAACTTGTGGTTTTTCCCAATATGTACTGTTCCAATTTGTAATTAACGCATCAGTTTGAATCGGTGTGTTTTCATTACAAACGATATCAATGCTCTGAGTATAATCACCCTGAACCGGAATAGCTCCAAAATCAGAGATGTTTTTACGACTAAGGATACCTCTCCATTGAGATATTGCAATTTGTGCATATTTGTTTGCGCTGTTTGGGTCAATAGCCAAAGCTTGTTGTAAGCTCTTTGATAAATAGGAATAATCCATGTATGTATCATGCCAGTATGTATCAGCATACACTCCACTAAATACGTTTGCAATATCTTGGAAAGTGAGCTTAGGGTTCATTCTCATATAAACATCATACATCGCATCGGTATCATATTGACCTGCAATAAAATAATCGATAGTAGCATTCCACATATCTTGAATTGTTCTGATCTCACCTGTAGTTGCAGGTGCTTTTGCGCGCTTTGATTTTGCGCTCATAGTTGCTTCCATAGTTTTAATTTGATATTTTTCCTACTCTTATGGCTTTTCGGAATACGCCCCGTTTATTTGAGTGGGTTCTGGACTCCACTTTTGATTTATTTACCAGTATAAATGGAGAATAAATAAATCAACAATTTTAATTTTTACCACAAACGGACTATAAGGGTCTAGTGGCAATGCTTCCGGAATAGTATCCGATAAGCAAGGATTTAGTTTTGTGCATTTCTGCCGGTTATCCTGTAATCTTCTTTACTAAATAGAAGGAAGGATGGAATATGAATGTAATCTTGGTTGAATGAGAGGTTATAAGCTAAGTCATAGTACCTCCTGAATAAAATGACATTGCCTGTTGTTACAGCAATAAAATTGTTAATTAGTATTTTTCCTGTCATTGAATCTACTACGAAATTACGGTGCAAAGTCAGCTATTCATTACTCTATTAATACTCTGTTTTTGACTTGCCTCTGAAATTTGCGCAGATTTTCTCGTCGTAGAATCTACAGCGAAATTAGGTCTTAAAATCAGCTATTCATTACTCTGTTAATACTCTATGTTACATAAAATAGAGATTATGAATTAATGTTTTTATGTCTGATTTTTGTACTGTCGCTTTGATTTGAATCCTAAGGTTTACAGCGAAGAAGCATATAATTAAGTGATGTTACGCAACAATTAATGTATTGAGTTTCTTCCTAGTCAAGTCAGGTGCTACACCTGACTTCAACATAAATACCTTTTTACGGACTATATAAGCAAACAGTATTTATTTAATAAACGTATGCGCTTTAATTGGTAAGTAATGAA
>CAZGNO010000156.1:0-5319 GCA_964527785.1 uncultured Chitinophagaceae bacterium | reverse complement strand
GGCGACTATCAGGAACTCAGAATGACAGCACTTTGATTTTTCAATTAATTCTGTCTTTGTACCTGATGTTACGCACGAATAAATTTCAATACAGAATTTAAAATGTTATAGTTCCGTAGGAACGGCATATCGGTAGAATATGATGAAGATTCACCCTTATGCCGATATGTCATCCCTCCGGGATTTCCGCAAAAAAAGCTGCTTCCACTCTCTACCGATATTGCATCCCTCCGGGATTTAATACATAACTCGTATTGTAATTCTTCAAATTAAACATATTATTGCGTAACTTCAGTTAGAATTTACTTAATGTATCCCCACTTAGAAATAATTTTTTGGATTTACTGCATATTTATACTAAGTTAGTAGTGTAGAACATCTTATACCGGAAAATAATTTGATAATACTACAAAGGAACACCAGTGATCACAAACCTAAAAATTGCCCGCCTAAGGGATATTATAAAGTTTGAAGCAGAGGGCACAATAGATTTGTTAAAAATCAAAGAAGCTCTTAAAGTAATCGCATCAGTTCCGGGAGCTTTTTCAGAGCATGACCTTCTTTTTGATACAAGGGGAGCAGAGTCGTATTTATCGGCTACCGATATTTGGCAAATTGCAAAATATCTTTCAGAATTGGTTCATGCAGGTCCGTCGGAGGGATTTACAGCAAAAATTGCTGTCCTATGCCCTATTGAACGTTTCGACAACGCACAGTTTCTGGAGCTTTGTTCACAAAATCGCGGACTCAACGTGATGGCATTTACTTCGTTCGAGGAAGTGTTTGATTGGCTGAGTGCAACGACGCTGTATGATGATTTGGCTTAATGAACTTTACCTGACAATATTAATAAAAAAGCTCCTCTTTTCAAAGGAGCTCTTATCTTGCCTTTTCACCCGCCAAAAGCTATTATCTATGGAGATTTTGTCGGATTGGTATTTCAAAAATACGTTTTTAATTCATACCCTCAAACTGTATAACCAGCCCTGTATCCACCTTCATCTGCGTTTTGCTGCCACAATATCTAAACATTCGTCTCGACAATCCTACTATTCCTGACGCTTTTTTGACTAATTTCCATAACATTCGTGATTTCTAGCATCGGCTAACTCTATGCCATGTACAGTGATACGTCATCTTCGTCCGCTATTTTCCTTTCATTACGAAATAATCCTGCAAGCACATACCTCAAAAATAACAGCGTTGAAATCGTGCGTTGAAATCGTGCGTTGAAATCGTGCGTTGAAATCGTGCGGTCGGCTTGCATTCAATTGCTACCGATAGTATTTTTGCTTAAATAAAATTGCGGTCACTTAAAATAGCGTTGCGCTAATTGACAGAAATATGTCTAACTGTATATAGGTAATTGGTTTGTAGGGCTGACCACCCGCATGAATGTAAACTGATTAATACAGTGAAATAACTAACAGTGGAGAACAGCAACCACTTTAAAAAACGTGGCGTATCCGAAAAGCCAAATGAGTAGGACCTTTTTTAAAAAGCTATGAGAGAATCTCAAAAAAAGACAGCGCTAAATTTGCAAGCTGTACAGAAACAAATTGAGCAATCACTTAAACATTCGCTTAATGACGAAGGGTTAATTGATGAGATCAAATTGTCTGAAACAAACCAACCTCTTTCCGAAATTTTTGACGTGATAACTTTGTCAAAAACATGGAGGGACGATCCACATCAATATGCAAAAGAAATAGCCAGATTACTTGCTGCAAGACAAAAAGGAAATGATTTGTCAAGTGCTTTGGACAAACTCGAAAAAGCAATGAACAAAAGCAAATAAATATTTTGCCCTCAAGGAGTTACAATACTTCTTGAGGGTTTTTTCTTTTTAATTATGGAAACTGCCATACTTCCTTCTGCTTTTTTAGATGAATATTGGAGAAAAAAACCACTATATCTGAAAAATAGAATTAAAGCCAATATTTTGGAGCAGTTTACTCCGGAATCGTTTTTGGATTGGTGCAGAGTTACCGAAGATTCTGTACGGTTGTTTCAAATAGATTCTAAAAGCAAGGACGGTTTGGGGCAGTCGGCTTTGCTCAATAATCCAAAAGATGCGGCAACGCTCTATCCCCTGCTTAAAAAGAAAAATGAGCAATTCACTTTTCTTATGAATTCCGTCGAAATGGCAGATATACGGATACGGAAATTACGCGATGACTTTCAAATACCGTACATTTTACGGGTAGATGATATTATTGCTACGCTCTCAACTCCTGACTCGGGTATCGGTTTTCATGCGGGTCACGAGGACGGTTTTATTGTTCAATTATACGGGTCAAGAAATTGGAAGGTTTGGTCTCCTTCGCTAACCAGTAATGAATATAGATATGAACTGCTGCACCCTACAACTTCGAAGCCCCCTATGGAAAAACCAGACGGCAATGAACACTTGCTGATTGATGTAGTTACTTCTCCGGGTGATATTCTGTATATTCCACCCTTTTTCCCCCATGATGGGGTAACTATCGAAGAATCGCTCTCCTTGAATATGGCATGGAGAGGACTTGCTCCGATTTCATTTTTGAAGCACATTTCTTCCGTCCGACATGAGTATATTGATACACTCAAGGCGATTACACTTTTTGAAGATATACAGCCGCACAGATTAATTCCGAAGTATTGGGTGTCGGATACATTGAATTCAGTGCATACTACCAACATGAACCCACTCATTGAAGTTGAAGCAAATGAGATAATTTCCTCCTATATTCAAATTCAAGTGGAAAACTACCTTTCAAACCAAGTTACCGAAGAAGAAAATGCACAATAACATTATTAGTTATGAAAATTTGTATGATGATGAAATAATGGCTTCATTATATGAAGTATCGAAGCATTTGTTCATGCCTCCGTCATCATTTTTTATAGGATTCGAGGAATATTTCACGAATAAAGCTCGAAAATTATTGTCAGAATATTTTCCTGCTCCTTTTGTGGAATTTTTGTACGACCATTTGAATACTATTATCGTTAAAACAAATATTATTCGAGATGGTCGGTACGGTTTTGAAATATGGATAGGAAATTCCAGCTCTAAATCCAAGACTTCAGGATATTTACACGTAGATAACGATGAATTTTACAGGATGAAATATAACATTACAAAAACCCCGATATGGGGTTCAATTTTGTATATCACTCCAAAAAATACAATGGTGGGTGGCGAAACAATCGTTCTGAATGAAAACCCCGACAATCTGCTCCTTTTCACTACATACGAGAAAAATTTCCTGCTCGATATTCCTAATTCTTTTGTGTGTGAACCGGTTACAGGCAAACTGCTGTTATTTAGAGGAGATTTGCCCCATGCTGTGCTGCCGTTTAATCTGCGCAATGCACGGGATACACGTATTAATTTAATGGTAAATATATGGGAAGAAAGAATTTTTTCAGTTCCCGAAGGAATAACGTTTTTCAACAAGGACAGTAATGGATGTAATCATTAACCCTAATTTATTATTGTGGCCCGGTGAGAAACTGAGTTTTGCAATCCCTGCCAAGAATTTTAATCATTTTATTTTCATTGATTTTACTGAAAATATATTCAACCTTCTCAAAAAATTTACCAAACCTATACCACTCGAATCTATCAAAGACCCCGAAGAATTTAATTTAATCACTTCGATAATAATAGACGGCATTTTAATTTCATTTAATCAGCACGAAGAAGAATTAAACCGAAGTATTATTTGGAAGGGTTTCAGATACATAGACCTCTCTACTCATGAAAAAAAAGAGCGTGAATATACAATAGAAAAAAGAAAAACAGATATGGAAAATATCTATATAATAGATTCTTTTTTTGACCGTTACGAACATTTTGCGCTATCATTTTGGTCAGGCAGTTCCTCCTATAAAAGAAATGATATTGACAATGAAGAGTCAAAATATTCCAGACACTGGGTGAATAGTTTGACGGACACCGAAACCAACTGTAATTATTTCCCTCTTTTCCACAAAACCGACCGACTTATCAGAAACTGCACATTACCGTTAGCCCTAGAAATAATAGAAATTAAAAGCTATATAACCACTTACGGTGACATAGCATTTTATCATCAGGACAGTGAAGATTTCGATTCTATCACGGCGATTGTCTATATGCATACCGAATGGGATCTAAATTGGAATGGTGAGCTGATTATTTGCGATCAGCAATGGAATCCTCAACATTGTATCTATCCAAAGCCGGGTAGGATTGTAATTTTTAACGGTAAATTACCTCATCGAGGCGGTGTCCCCACCAGAATTTGCCATGAAGCGAGGAAGACATTGGTGTTTAGATATAGGGTGAGATGAAAAATATGGGTGCTCTAAGACATATTTACGTTTGAATGACAGAAGGTATCTGTTTTATTTTTAATGTCTTTGTATTTTAGGTCAGATCGGTTGTTTACCCTCGTGCATTGACTAATTATAAAAGTTACGTAGCGGCGGCTTTACAAAGCTGCCACTACGTAATAAAATACATGACTGAAGTATAACTAAACAATGCACGACAGTAAACAACTGCTTTGCCCTGAATATCCAAAATCCCCCTTTACCCCCTCTTAAACAAAAACCTAAACTTCAACACTGCACCGCTCGCATACGTTGGCGCACTGCTCCCCCATACCTCTACTGCATAGTAAATAGTCTGCGAACCCGTCAGAGTTTGAAACGGAATCGGCTTGTCAAGCAGCACCTGAGCATACGCCGATGCAGTGCCGCTGTCGGTGGCTTGGTAATTCGCGGCAACGATGTCTATATAGCCGACAATATACGCCAGTTCATCGGTAGTGAAGCTCCTTGCAGAGTTCGAGACAGGGGTTGTAATCGTTTTGTCAAAGAACCACACCCGCAAATCCTTCTTTTGTACAGTAGTTCCTGTTTCCATCAGTTCCAAACCGACTATTTCTCCGAATCCTGCTGTTTGTGCTGTAGCACAGCTTATTTCTCCAACTGCATTACTCACATAATCATGCTGAGCTATCGAAGAAGTACTCACGCCGGATAATTGTTGATATTCTGTTTTGTAGTAAAGCGGTGAATCATACCGCACTTTTTCTGTACATTGACACATAGTTTTTCCTGAATGATGAATGGTGAATTATAAATTAATCGTTTATTCTAAGTACTAGGACTGAGTTAATTGAAAAATCAAAGTGCTGTCATTCTGAGTTCCAGATAGTCTCCTAGCCGCCTACAAAATAATACAATGAAATAAAAAATAAGACAGTTGCCTTCTGTCATTCTGAAGGCGGCTTCGACTGAAGAATCTCCGTAAGAACGTGAAAATCTGCTGGACGGATGTGCTTA
>CAZGNO010000155.1:0-5353 GCA_964527785.1 uncultured Chitinophagaceae bacterium | reverse complement strand
TGTGTAAATTTGTTGTTGATAAGGTCTAATCAATATAATCTTGCGTAACATCAGTATTTATGTCCTGTCATGCTGAATTTAATTCAGCATCTCCGTGTACACTACGAAATAGTACGTCGAAATTAGCATGACTAGACAGCAATAGACCCTGAACCCGGGTTCAGGGTGACAAGCGTACGTATTTTATTCCAATGTCATTATCTTATTTTATAGGCGGCTTTGCGACTATTAGGAACTCTGAATGACAGGACTGAATGTATAAATTTAATCTGTCCCATTACTTACTATTTGAATACAGACCTTCTTTCAGATAATTATTTTCGAGACTTTTGCACCTTTTGCGCTAAAATCCTTCTCAAATTTGTTCTAAATTTCATACTAAATTTTCGCAATCAAAAAATCGGACTTGGAAATGGGATTGGAATGGTTATTTTTGCGACTACTATTTACAATAATTTTTGTTACAGTCTTTAGTTTTAACAATTGGAGAGTTTTATGGCAGATTCTACGCTATTTGTGAAGAAATCTATTACAGGATTACAAGAGGAAGTCGGTGGAGAAGCACATGGACTTAAACGGACGCTCGGCGCACCGAGTTTGGTAGCTTTGGGTATCGGTGCAATTATCGGTGCAGGATTGTTTTCCATTACCGGAGGAGCCGCCGCCAATAATGCAGGACCGGCTGTCACCATTTCTTTCATCATTGCAGCCATTGCCTGTGCATTTGCCGGATTATGCTATGCGGAATTTGCCTCGATGATTCCTGTTGCGGGAAGTGCATATACGTACTCTTACGCCACAATGGGAGAATTTATTGCGTGGATTATCGGCTGGGATTTGGTACTTGAATATGCAGTCGGTGCGGCAACTGTAGCTATCAGCTGGTCACGCTATTTAGTCAAATTTCTAGGATATTACGACATACATCTTCCCGCTTCGCTAACGCTCTCGCCGTGGACGGAGGCGACCTTGCCGGACGGCTCCATTGTCCATGGGATGATAAACCTTCCGGCTGTATTTATAGTAGTGCTCATGTCTTTGCTGCTTATTAAAGGAACAAAGGAATCTGCAACAGTAAACGGAGTAATTGTAGCTTTAAAAGTTGCGGTTGTTTTAATATTTATTGGTCTCGGCTGGGGGTATATCAACCAAGCAAATTACACACCGTACATTCCGGCTAATACCGGTGAATTTGGTTTATTTGGTTGGAGCGGAATTGTTCGTGCTGCCGGAATTATCTTCTTTGCTTACATTGGATTTGACGCCGTTTCTACTGCTGCCCAAGAAGCAAAAAACCCGAAACGCGATATGCCTATCGGTATTCTCGTTTCGCTGGCTATCTGTACAGTCCTCTATATTTTGTTCGCTCATGTTATGACAGGCGTAACCAGTTATACAAGTTTCCAGGGTGCAGACGGTATCGCGCCGGTTGCCGTAGCTATTGACCACATGGGTGAAGTCGGAGCAAACGGAGTAGTAACTCCCGCATTCCCTTGGCTGAACAAAGCGATTATCATAGCAATTTTAGCAGGATATTCTTCGGTGATTATGGTGATGCTTATGGGGCAAACACGCGTATTCTTCTCGATGTCGAAAGACGGTTTACTTCCAAAAATTTTCTCGGAAGTTCACCCTAAATTCAAAACACCCTGGAAATCTAATATACTTTTCATGATATTTGTGAGCTTGTTTGCTGCGTTTGTCCCGTCGAATGTAGTTGGTGAAATGACTAGTATCGGTACATTGCTGGCATTTGTGCTTGTGTGTGTTGGCGTTATCGTTCTGCGTAAGACCCAGCCGAACCTCCCCAGAGCATTCAAAACACCGCTTGTACCGCTAGTTCCTATTCTTGGAATCATCGCGTGTTTTGCAATGATGGCTTCCCTTCCCGGCGATACATGGCTTCGTCTTGTTATCTGGTTAGCTGTAGGTTTTGCTATTTATTTCGGCTATAGTGCAAAAAACAGTAAACTCCGTAACGGCTAAGCATGATTTTTCGGTTAGGTTCGTCTATTGTAATGTCTGGCTTGTTCATCGGTATCAAGTCAGACATTTTTTTATAAGTAAAATATTAGAACTAACTTGACAGAAATCCCCCTTAGTCCCCCTTTATCAAGGGGGAGATAAGAGAAAATCGAAGACAAGTTATTGTAAATAGAACCCTACGTCATCCGCTTGTTAAAGGGGAACGAGGGGATTAATTTCTCACACTGATTTTCTATGACATTTCTCAATCCTTTTGTTCTCATCGGTCTGGCTGCCGCAGCAATCCCTGTGCTTCTGCATTTACTCAACCTGCGGAAGCTCAAAACCATTGAATTTTCCACCCTTCGCTTCCTCAAGGAACTCCAAAAAACGAAAATTCGACGCCTTAAACTCAGACAGATTATTCTGCTTATCCTGCGAACGCTGATTGTGATATTTGCTGTGTTGGCGTTCTCACGTCCGGCTGTAAAAAGTTCGTTGCCGGGTCTTGGTACACACGCTAAAACAAGCGTGATTATCCTCCTGGATAATTCTTTTAGTATGGATGCTTCCGACGAAGGAGGCAACCGATTCAAGCAAGCCAAAAACTCTGCGCTTTCAATTCTTTCTGCGCTCAAAGACGGCGACGAGGCGGTCATCCTTCCGATGAGCTTACCTGATGAAAAGAAGCCCGCATTCTCCCGTAATTTCACACTTCTAAAGGAAGAAATCAACAAGCTCCCGATAGCATATTCAGCCGCCAAGCTCGAATCATCCTTGAGAATCGCCTCCACCACTCTAGAGGCGTCCAATAATATTAATCGTGAAGTGTATGTTATCACCGACGCACAGCGCAATGCTTTTATCGAAAATTTAAGAGATTCCCTCCGTTCATTCGATGACCGTGTTGCGGTTTTTGCAATGCCTATCGGCGGGCGTTCCGGTACGTTGGAGCAAAATATTTCGGTTGATACTCTGAGCGTACTCACACGGATTTTCCAAGCAGAAAAGCCGGTAGAAGTAGAAGCGCGGCTTCGTAATTCGAGCAATAAAGATGCTAAAAGCGTGGTAGTCAGTATGCTCTTTAACGGTGAGCGCGTGGCTCAAAGGACACTCGATATTCCTGCCGGAGAAGCTCGTTCGGTGCAGATTGCCGCACCTCCGCAAAAACGCGGTATCACCAAAGCAACCATCGAAATTGAAAATGATGCTTTGGAACAGGATAACCGCCGTTATTTCGGTTTTTCGATTCCTGCAATGCCGTCGGTTGCACTTATCGGCGCGCCGCAAAGTACAAAATTTATCTCGCTTCTTTTTTCGGATAATACATCGGCTGCCGTGAAAATGTTTGCACCGCAGGATATTTCGAGTGTGAATTTTGGTGAATTTGATGCTGTTATTATTACCGGCGGTTTGCGCCAAAGTGAGGCGTCGCGGCTGAATCAGTATGTTCAGAATGGTGGCAGTGCCTTTATTTTTGCTGACGGTTCGGTGGAATTTCAGGCGTTTAGTGCCTCTCTTGTCCAATTGGGGTTTGCAGGAGTGAGCGAACAGTCTTTCTCAGCCGATCAGCCGGCTGGCTTTACCTCGGTTGATAAGCAGCACCCGTTGTTCCAAGGGGTTTTCAAAGGGACGACCGACTCTAAATCCATCGTCGAGTCCCCCAAAATGACAAAGGGCTTTCCTGTAAACGGCGGACAGGCGTTGATTGCAATGCCCGGCGGCGGCTTCCTTACCGAAAACAAACGCGGTGAAGGGAAAATTCTCTATTGCGCAGTGCCTCCCACTGCCGACTGGAGCAACTTCCCTTTCACCGGCATATTCCCCACCATTCTTTACCGCGCTGTGGTGTACCTTACTGCTCGTGAAGAGTTTGGCGCAGAGGCAACAGCAGGAACATCGCTTACACTCACGCTGCCTAAACGTTTTGCTGCAGGAGGGAATTTCAAAGCGTTGGATGCGAACAATACTGAGTTTTTCCGTCAGGCGGCTCTTATGCCGAGTGGTGCTACTCTCCCGCTCGGAATGCTCAATCAACTTGGCGTCTATCAGATATTTACTGCCGACGGCAAACCGGTCACAACAGTTTCGGTGAATTTCCCTTCGTCGGAAGGTATGCTGTCGTTTTTGAATAAGGATGAATTTACTCAAGCACTCCGCGACCGCATTTCTGCAAAAACAGTTGTGGAATATATCGAGAATCCGCAGAACGTTGTAGCAAGTGTGGCGAGGGCGCGTATCGGCTCGGAGCTATGGCAGGCGTGTCTTATTGCTGCGCTGCTGTGTGCTATTGCCGAGATGATTGTGGCGCGGGCTACGAAGGGTGATATGGGGGAATGATCTTGAGGGAAGCATTCCCCACTGTTGAAACCGTGGAGGAAATGGTAATCACCATATCAATCGGAAAAACATAGCCCACGGTTTCAACCGTGGGTAAATGTGTTGGGTATATTCGTATTTAATGGTTTTAACCATTTTTTTCGTGTGCTTTCTTTATATAGGTGAGTAAACCATTGAAATGGTTTTTTGGGATGGTGGGCGGTATTTGTGTCCCACGGTTGAAACCGTGGGCTATGTGAAGTCAAACTATTCTATTATCTTTTTAAAGTTGATCGAATTTGAATGAGTTTATTATCAAAAATTTGTTTCTTTGCTTTCTTTGTAAGTCTGAACTCAGCTATATTTAATTGAATACTAGAATTTGAAGTACTTAAACTAATTATATCACCAGTATTTTCTTTTGCTCTTCCCTTAATTGAAACGCCCTTCATAATTTGTACTAATGATTCATTTGCCTTATTATATTTTTTTGATCTTCTAAATAATTCACGAATGTAATTTTCTTTAATGTGTTCATTAAAAAAAACGACTAATTCACAATTAATCACTTGAAGTAAATTGAGTTGTTCTATTTCTTCAATATCAGATATTTCGACAAAATGTTCTTTTTTAGATTTTTTACTCCCGATAGTATACGTCCAATTATCGTATAGTAAAAGAATCATACATGGGCTTATTGGTAAAAAAATTTGTAAACCAATAATGGGATATCCTGTCCAATTCCCTAACCACTCTCTCTGTTCTAAATATTGATTATATTTTACCATCGGGCTATCACTAGTGATAAAAGGCAATCTTGTTTTATTAACTAATAATTTACATCTTAAATCTGAACAATCACGAATATTTTCTTCAAGTACGTCAAATGACAAATGAATAGCAGTTTCTTGTGATACTTGAGGAAATCTGTTCTCAATATTTTTCACACCTGGAGCAATTTCCTTCATTCTACTAATTAGATTGCTTCTACCCAAAATGATATTCTTAGAGGAATGTACCGACCCCCTAAAAACTGGACATAAATTCTAGTTTTGTTAGTTGTTGATAA
>CAZGNO010000154.1:0-5371 GCA_964527785.1 uncultured Chitinophagaceae bacterium | reverse complement strand
CCTTCAGAATGACAGAAGGCAACTGTCTTATTTTTTATGTCATTGTATTATTTTGTAGGCGGCTCGGCGACTATCTGGAACTCTGAATGACAGCAATTTGATTTTTAAATTAATTCTGTCCCAGTACTTAATTACTGCAATGCAAGAGCGAGCTCCACAATATCATTAGGGATATCCTCGTGGCTTGTAAGTTCGTCATTTGCAGCAATTTCGAGAGGTATTACCGGAAACTGGTGTCCGGTATAGAAAGCTGTGTAAAAGCCACTCTCATGCTTCTGAAAAGCATCCTTTATCATCCTGAACGCTACCCAACTTGCCCGCAAAATATCAGTAACGGCAGCCGAACCACCTCGCTGGAAATAGCTCATGTCAACTGTTCGTATTTCATGGTGAACTCCTCGTTTCATGAACAATTTTTCAAGTATGTCGCGGATTTCATTGAGAGACTTTCCGTATCCTTCGGCAACAATGATGCGAGTGTCGCGGTCGCGTTCGTCTATGAGATTGGCAATTTTATCAAAATTAACATCCTCTGTAGGACGTATAACATACTCAGCACCGGTTGCAATACCGGCGTAAAATGCCAAATATGCCGAGTCACGTCCCATAGATTTAATCAGGTAAACGCGGCGGTGAGCACTGGCTGTATCACGTATCCATTCAAGCATCTCCAAACTTTTATCCAATGCACTGTAAAAACCAATGGAAGAACCGGAATTATTAACCACATCATTATCAATCGAACCGGGGGCTACCATAATCTTGGTACGCAGTTTTTCTCGGTGAATGATAGTATTAATGGTATTGGCAGCTTTTACACTTCCATTGCCTCCGCATACAAACAGGTAATCAAAATGATTGTCATGGAGGTTTTGTGCAATGGTTTCTTGCAGTGAAACATTAGTTGCAAGCTCCGGTACTCGAACTGTTCCCAGTATTGTACCTCCTGCTGATGCAATTCCTGCAACGGAGAGTTTATCAAGCTTCCTGTAATTATTATAAATCACACCCTTCCATCCGTCAATTACCCCCCAAACAGTGGTTTCCGGATGAAAATTTAACGAACATCGTACTATTGCTCGTACAAATGCATTCATTCCCGAACAATCACCACCGCCGGTCAGTATTGCAAATTTCATAGATTATACTCAAAGTTCAACAATTATATAAATTTTGATAGAAAACATCACAACTCTACAACGTCACCTTTTGACGGAATCGTTACCGAAGTAAATCCCTTTTCTTCCATTGCGGATTTGAGTGCTTCTTGTGAAGCCAATTCACCGTGCACTAAAAATACTTTTTTAACTTTTGCTGCATTAATATGTGATAGATAGACAAGCATTTCCTCATGGTCGGCGTGTCCGCTAAGCCCTGAAAGCTGCTCAATCGTTGCTCGTACCTTATGACTGTCTCCTAAAATATTTACATACTTATCACCCTGAACAATTTTTCTACCGAGGGTATAGGGAGCATTATATGCTAAAAACAAAACTGTATTTCGTTCTTTGGCAATATCGTGAGCGAGGTGATGGAGTACTCTGCCGGACTCACACATCCCGCTACCTGCGATAATGATGCACGGTTTCTTCAAACGTCCTATTCTCTTTGATTCGATTACCTCACGTGTATATTTGAGTCCGCGGAAATCAAATGGATCGGGGTCGCTAAAAAGCAGTTTGCGAACTGATTCGTTGTAGCATTCAGGATGTAATCTGAAAACATGGGTAGCGCTGATTGCCAGGGGACTATCAACGAACACCGGAATATTCGGAAGCAGATGATGATTAGAAAGCTCGTTCAGATAAAAGATAATATCCTGAGTTCTACCCACACTAAAGGCAGGAATGATGAGTTTGCCGCGTTTATCAATTGTATCGTTAATAATTCGGAGTAATTCACCGCGCAAATCTGCTTCTTTTTCGTGAATTCGTCCGCCATAGGTAGATTCACAAATCAAATAGTCAACATTTCCGAACGGGTCGGGGTCTTTCAAAATGGGGCGGTGCGGACGACCTATATCACCTGTAAATGCAAGTCGTTTAGATGTATCATTTTCCAACCATTCCAAAACCGTAATTGCCGAACCGAGCAAATGCCCTGCATCGTAAAATTTTGCTGAAATACCAGGTAGCGGCTCAAAATCTGTATGATATGGAATGGATTGAAACTGCATCATTACTTGTGTAACGTCATCCATCGTATAGAGCGGTTCAATTTCTATTCCTTTATGCTTTAGCAAATATTCAGCGTCTTTAGTCTGAATCATCGCGCTGTCAGCCAGCATGATAGAGCATAGGTCACGTGTGGCGGGGGTGGCATAAATATGCCCGGTAAAGCCATTTTTGACAAGGGACGGCAAATTACCCGAATGGTCAATATGCGCGTGTGAAAGTATAACAACGTCAATCGTTGTCGGGTCGAATGGGAATGTTCTGTTAATACGGTTGGCTTCCTCACGTCGCCCTTGGAAGAGACCGCAATCCAATAATATTCGTTTACCGTTGAAATTCAATAAATGTTGTGAACCTGTTACGGTTTGTGCTGCTCCGCAGAATTCTAGTGTCATGAATTTTTTGCCTTTTATAGTACTATATGGTGCGCAACTGTTATAATATTTTATCAGAAATATAAAGATAGAGTACTTTGCTTTAGTTGCACACCATTAGTCATTAATAATCAAAGAGATTGTATTACTCCATCGGCTCCATACCCATAGAAGCCCATTCTTCTTTTGCCGGACCATACACACCCGGAACTGTAAGACCTGCCTGACGCATAAGCACGGTCATCTGACCGCGATGATGAGCTTGGTGGCTAATCAATATAGTAAGTGTTGTTCCGCGATTCCAGCTCATTCCATACATATTATCTTCTTCAAGAAGTGAAGCATCAGTCCAGTTTTGTTTTACCTGCTCTGCAACTGATTGAGAAGCGTGATTATAAGCATCAGCAATTTCTTTTGCAGATGTTGGAATTGGCGCAGTTGTTTCCGGTCCGTTTACAGATAAACCTGTCAGGTTCATCATCTCCGGTACAGTTTGTGTAATATGCCATGCGAGGCGTCCGAGAGTCCGGCTGCCATCAGAAATCTTTTGATTAAGCGACTCATCCGTAAGACGGGTGAGTACCTTCATTGTAGCTTCACGTTCGTGACCCCATGAGCTAAGAAAATCTTCTGTCATTCTAAACATATATACTCCTTTATAATAATAAAAAACTACAAATTACAAATGCAATTTACGGATTAGAACGCAAATTCTGAACGTTAAATTTAAAGAAAACTATGCTGATTTAAGTTCTATCGCATTTTAAGATTATAAAAATAGAATGAGTTGTTAAATCAATCTTCTACGATTACATTCGTTCATTGATGCTCTTAGGCATAAATATTGCCGTACATACAAACAATCAGTGCGGAAGAAACCATACAAACTAACCCGAATAATTTTTAATGAAAACAGTAGCACTTATCATGGCAGGCGGTTTAGGGGCTCGGTTCTGGCCTAGAAGTTCAGAGCGTCACCCAAAACAATTTATACATCTTCTCGGTGAAGGCACGATGATTCAAAATACTGTGGCTCGTTTGGCTCCACTTTTTGATTTCGAGGATATTTACATTGTGGCACCGAGTTCATACGCAGCCATGATGCGACAGCAACTTCCTGCAATCCCAACTGAAAATTTCATTCTTGAACCTTTTGGAAGGAACACAGCACCATGCCTTGCATTATCTGCTATTACACTCAATCAACAGTTTGCAGGTGATACCATTATGACTGCTTTGCCCAGCGATCATATTGTTCATAATGTACGTGAATTTCATCAGAATATTGAAATATCACAACAAGCTGCAGCTGAATTGGGTGGAATTGTTGCACTTGGGGTAAAACCGACACGACCTGAAACCGGATACGGGTATGTGCAATCAAGCGATAACTCAAAAAAAGTAGGGGAACTGTTTAATCAAGGTGTTCGTAAGGTTTACACATTTGCCGAGAAACCGGATGCAGCTACAGCAAATCGTTTCTGTGATTCAGGTGATTTTCTTTGGAATACCGGTATTTTTTCGACAACACTCGATACATTCCACACTGCATTTAATACGTGTCTGCCGGATCATGCACCGCTCTTCGACTTCATACGACAAAATCTATTGAAGGATAACTACATTCAAATTCTACAAGATATGTACCGCCAAATGCGATCTGTATCTGTAGATTACGGTATTATGGAAAAATCGAATAATGTCTATGTAGTAGAAGGGACATTTGGTTGGAGTGATGTAGGAACATGGGATGAACTCTACCGTCTTTCGATGAAAGACGCCAAAAACAACGTTATCGAAGGTGATGTGATTGCAATTAATACAACTAATTGTCTGGTAAGTACATCCGAAAAATTTATTGGTTTGGTAGGGGTGGAGGATTTAATTGTGATTGACTCAGAAAATGCAATTGTTATTTGCAAGCGAGGCGAGGCACATAACGTGAAGCAGCTTGTGGATTTCATGAGACGAAAGCAAATAAACAGGCATCTCTAAAAAGAATAAGTTATGAATAAGAATCAACTATTACTATCGTTTATAACTATTACTATGCTATCGAGTTGCTCATCTTCTCTGCGATTCGCTTCAAGGGCTACGTTTACATCCATACAATCAAACACCCATACTCGCCAACAATCTAATACAAACAAGATTCAGAAAAATATTCGTTTTTCAGATGAAGCCGATAATTCAAACGAAATAAATCAGGACTCCTCCGTATCCAATTCTACACTTCTAAAGGGCAATGCTTCATATTACGGAGATGAATTTCAAGGGAGAATGACGACTAACGGTGAAATCTATCTCCATGAGAATTTTACTGCTGCACACCGAACATTACCATTCGGTACATTTCTGCTTGTAACCAATCTAAAGAACAATCAAAGTGTTGTGGTGAGAATAAATGACAGAGGACCTTTCAAACCTAACAGAATTTTAGACCTTTCTTATGCTGCTGCCGAAGAATTGGATATGATTCGGGACGGAGTAATTGAGGTGAAGATTACAGTAATTGATTAATGAGCAATTACTAATTGATGTTACGCAACAATTAATGTATTGAGTTTTTTCAAAAGTCCAGTCAGGTGCTACACCTGACTTCAACAAAAATACCTTTTTACGGACTATGTACGCAACCAGTATTTATTTAACAAGCTTATGCGCTTTAATTGGTAAGTAATGGAAGTCAGGTGTAGCACCTGACTTGACTTTGCTCGTCTACTCATGTGTAAATTTGTTGTTGATAAGGTCTAATCAATATAATCTTGTCATTAGTGTCCTAACGCCACAAAAATAAATATTCCGAACGTCTTTCTACAATGT
>CAZGNO010000153.1:0-5394 GCA_964527785.1 uncultured Chitinophagaceae bacterium | reverse complement strand
GTGTAGGGAAAGAGTGTAGATCTCGGTTGTCGCCGTATCATTAAAAAAAAAAAAGGACGGGGTGGTTTCTTGCTACCCGCAGTTTTGAATAATAAACTCCTCTAGACCCTTCATAACCCCTTCAATATTATACTTAATATCACCATCAGTAATCCTATAAACCTTCAGCCCGCATCCTTCTAGAAAGCGATGTCTATCTGCATCGTATTCCACCTTCTCATCATGGCTGCTACCATCAACTTCTACAACAACTCCTAATGTTTTTATGTAAAAATCAACAATATAATTCCCAATAATTCTTTGTCTGTCAAAATCTATGTTATGAAACTTATAATTATGAACTTGTTGCCAAAACAATACTTCGGAAAGGATTCCGCGTTTCCTGAATTCAATTGCACGTTTTTTCAGACTTGAATTGTAAGGTAAGCCCTTTACGAAATTTCGATAGATTGGAATGCCGTTGATATATGCTTGGATTTCAACCACCCCGTCCTGCGGACACCCCTCCACAGGAGGGGAATTTTTAGAATCTTCACTTTGCTTCGCTTCGTGAAGGGTTCTTATGTTTGTCAAGTTTTTCTCGTGAACAAGCCGTAGTTCCAATTTTTCTTCAAGTTCTCTCATAATTATCATAATTAAATTTGGAATTTAATTCCCTAAATTCCCCTCCTGTGGAGGGGTGTCCGCAGGACGGGGTGGTTTCTTGCTTTAACAATATTACATAATTTCCTACGCTTTTCCAACAGTTTACGGTCTCTGATGATGGAATTAAGTCTATCTTCTTCCCCAAACATTCCCCCTATTCCCACGTCTTCACCTTTTTTAACAAATTCTTTGGAAACAAAGTCCTTACGGATTGCGTATTTTTGTTGTAAAATCTATAAAATTTCTCAAATTTCATTCTACACAAAGGGAATAGTATGAAACTTTCAACTCTGGGCGGCACACTTGCCGTCATGGTAGGCAGTTTGGTAATGATGCCGCCGCTTGCCTCAGCGCAGCCCGCATCTACAGAAACTCCAAGTAAAAAGCCAAAGGAAATCCCGTTTACGGAGGCAATAGACGGCTATAAGAAAATCGAAGGTCTTTTTACGTTCTACTGGAACGAAAAAGAGAGCAAATTGCTTATCGAAATCAAACCCGAGCAATTCGGTACTACCTTCCTTTGTAATGTTACTCGGCAGAGCGGCGACGCACAGCTGTTCGATGGCAGTTCGCAAATCGGTGAATTTCCGTTTATGTTTCAGCGCGTCGGCAATAAAGTAATGCTTATCAACAAGAACGTATCATTCCGCTCCGACAGCAATGAAGTAACGGCACGCACAATCGGACGCAATCTCTCGAACTCGCTCGTAGGCAGCTCAAAAATCACAGCCGCTGCCAACCCGACCGGCGGAGGAATAATAGTGGATGCCGACCCGTTCTTCATGCAGGATGTTGCGCTTGTCGGGGCAGCTACAGAACAGTCGAAAATGAATTTTACGCTCGATAAGGAAAATTCATATTTCGCAGAAACAAAGTCGTTCCCGCTTAATTCAGAGATTGAAATAAATCTGCATTTCAAATCATCGAAGCCACAGCCGATTTCAACCCTCCCTGATTCACGAAGTATGATGCACCGCTACCATTACAGCATTGCAGCACTTCCGAACGAGCCAAACTTCAAGCCAAGACCGGCGGATGACCGTGTGGGACATTTCACAACCATCTTCCAGGATTACAGCGACCTCATGCTCGAATCTCCCTATGTTCGATACATTAACCGCTGGCATTTGGAAAAAGAAAACCCGACGGCAAAACTCTCCAAACCAAAACAACCGCTCGTCTATTGGATTGAAAATACAGTCCCGGTAGAATACCGAGACTGGGTAAAAGAAGGCGTATTGATGTGGAACAGTGCATTCGAGAAGATTGGTTTTCAAGATGCAATCGAAGTGCGGCAAATGCCCGATACCGCCGACTGGGATCCGGCAGATGCACGCTATAATACCATTCGCTGGATGATTCAGCCCGGTGGCGGATATGCAGTCGGTCCTTCACGCGCTCATCCATACACAGGACAGCTCTATGATGCGGATATTCGTATAAGTGCAGATTTTATGCGATATATGCACGATAAATTTCACGATTTTATTCAGCCGCTCACATCCCATTCAAATCCTTCTGACCCCGAAAACAATGAGTTTAGTCATCGTGACATGAAAAATATGTGCAAATATGCAGAAGGTGCTGCTGCTCAATTGAATTTCGGATTAAATATGCTTGCGGTTCGCGGTGAGAACCTGACCCCTGAACTCAAGAAAAAATATGTTCATGAATATCTTGTTTCACTTGTAGCTCATGAAGTTGGGCATACGCTCGGTCTGCGCCATAATTTCAAGGCAAGTTCGATTTACTCACTCGACCAGTTACATGACGTGAACTTCACACGCACGCACGGGACATCAGGTTCGGTAATGGATTATCACGCTGTAAACCTTGCCCCCAAAGGCAAACCCCAAGGCGATTTTTATCACCTTGTACTGGGTGAATATGACGACTGGGCAATTGAATACGCATATAAACAATTCAATGCCGCCGAATACACCTCTGAAACTGCTATGCTCGAAGTTATAGCAGGCAAATCATCCAAACCGGAACTTACTTACGGTACGGACGAAGACTGTTTTGGTAACTCTTCCAGAGGTATTGACCCTACTGCCACTCTCTTTGACCTCAGTAATACTCCGCTCGATTATTTCTCAGAGAGGATGGAAATGGCTCAAGAGCTTTGGAGAAATATCCCTAAGAATTTCGATAAAAAAGGAAACCGTTATCAACAGTATCGAACTGCTTTCGGACAAGGAATCGGAGAGTACTTTCAGGCAGCACGTGGAATTCCCCGCTATGTCGGTGGCATATATACCAATCGTTCGCACATCGGTGACGCAGGAGGCAAACAGCCCTATACAGTGGTTCCGGCAGCAGACCAACGGAAAGCTCTGCAATTACTGACTACAAAAATATTTGCAGCCGATGCTTTCAATTTCCCGCCTGATTTGCTGAACCGGTTGGCTGTAGAGCGTATGGATGATTTTACAGGTTCGGTATGGCGACAAACCAGATTAGATTATCCTGTTCATTCTATCATAGGGGCAATCCAAACAACTCCACTCACTTCCCTCTATAATGTGAATGTACTAACACGACTTGAAGATAACGAAGTGCGCTTCGGAGCAGGTGAACAGCCGTTCACAATGGCTGAAATGTTCCAAACTGTTCGTGATGCCGTATGGAGTGAAGTAGCAAAAGGTGAGAATATCAACAGCTACCGCCGTGAGCTGCAACGTGACCACCTTGCTGTTCTGTCGCAATTATTACTCAAGCCCGCAGCAGGAACTCCTAACGATGCAATTTCACTAGCTAGGGCTGATGCTTCACAATTAAAAAAACAAATTGATGCTGCTGTGAAATCAAAAAAAGCTGACGCCTATACAAAAGCACATTTGGAGGAGGTCTCCGCTAAAATTGACGCAATACTTAAAGCACAACTGCAAACAGGTTTGTAATTACCATAATCTCTCAAAGAAAAAGCCCTGCCATAATTGGCAGGGCTTTTTTAATGAATTGAACTGCAAAAGAAATGAAAGTACGCAATAGAGCTTTTGTTTCTTTTGTGGTATAATTAAGTACTTGGACAAAGCAAATTAATACATTCAGCCCTGTTATTCTGAACGCCAGTGAAGAATCTCCGCGTGCTGTTCCGTCCTGTTTTTGTAGTGCATTACGGAGATTCTTCGGTCTAAGAATCCCTCAGAATGACAGCACTTTGATTTTTCAATAACTGTGTCTTAGTACTTAACCCTCTACTTAATTATACTCTCCTTACCCAAAATACGCCGAAGAATTGCTATTTGCCCCAGATGATATGCCTCGTGAAAATTATAGAAAGCAACAGCTTCTTCCATTTTCCCATCTTCTGAGGGCATTTTATTGAGATTCTCCATTGCCTCTAACAATCGTGGCTGTGTTTGGTTGAAGAGATCAAGCAGAACGTGTAATTCAACGGCTTTTCCACTATCAGTAAGCAGTGCTGACCCCCTATCATATACGGCGGTCGCTTCACTGTCTGTCCATACACGTTCAATGCCTAATCGCTCGAAAACATCATCGCGTGAAAGCAGCATATGCCCAACTAACCAATTGATACAATTCCCGCCATTAGGAGGATGCACAAGTGAATCTTCGTGAGAGATTCCATCAAGGGTACTGTTCGTAATGCGATGAGTAAATGTATAGTTCCGGGTTATTAACGACATTGGTTTCATTGTTATTCTTTCTTAAGTCATTTTACAGTAATTAATTTTATGATAAAAAATCAAGTTCTTGTTTTTTAGCTTTTGTGAATTTACCAACAACGAGTCCGTAGGACTCATCAATCCATTCTTTAAGCTCTCTCGCAGGGATAGTGCCGTCGTCAATTGCAGTAACCCAATGTGTTTTATTCATGTGGAAAGCCGGAGTTACCGATTCATACCTCGCTCTGTGTTCCAAGCCCTTTTCAGGTACTACTTTCAGATTTATTTGAGCGGGTGCTGTAGCCAGTGGAATAAGCGCAAACATTTTCCCTAAGACCTTCATCACAAGTACACCGTCTCCAAACGGCATTTCCTCTGTAACGCCTTTTTTTGAAAGGCAATATTCTCGCATTTGGTCAATAGTCATTGTTGTTTAAATATGAAAGTATAACATTCAGGATGCAATCTACAATTTTATGAAAAATTTTATTCCAAATTACCAAGTTCTTGTTTTTTAGCTTTAGTAAATTTGGCTGTCACCAACAAATATGAATTGTCAATCCAAGAAGTAAGCAGTTTGGTGGGAATTGTAGCATCAGAAATTACAGTTACCCAATGTATATTATTCTTACGCATCGCCGGCTGCACAGATTCATAACTTGCACGAAGTTCCAAACCAACTTTCGGTTCTATTTTAACAACAATTTGAGCAGGGACAACACCTAAGGGAATTAATGCAAAGATTTTCCCTAAGACCTTCATTGTGAGTAAACCGTCACCAAACGGCATTTCTTCCGTAGTTCCTTTTTTAGAAAGACAATACTCACGCATTTGGTCAATTGTCATTTTCGTGATTTATGAATGTAAAACATACCTTCTTGCAATCTACTGAATTTTTCGGAAACAAGTATAAAGATTAACAGATAATGAATTAGAATGGTAAGGAACAAGGGGAGCAATTAAAACAAGTAAAGTAAGTTGTGAGACAAAAATAATTGTTGCGGTTAATATCCATAATTGGCAAGTAATTGAACACTTCGACTACGCTGTAAATGACATCTCTTAAAATGTTAGTACAATTTTGTGTCCTGTCATGCTGAACTTGATTCAGCATCTC
>CAZGNO010000152.1:1618-5416 GCA_964527785.1 uncultured Chitinophagaceae bacterium | reverse complement strand
AGATTCTTCGTTGCACTCAGAATGACGGGCAATGTAAGAGATGTCATTTACAGCGGTAGCGAAGAATCTCCGATAGCACGTCCGTCTGGCAGTTTTTATGTTCAGACGGAGACTCTTCAGAGTCGAGGACTCCTTCAGAACGGCATGAGCCAGATACTTGTTTAAGTCGTTGTATCATTTTTAGTTGGCTTTGTCGTTGCTATGAACTAAGAATGACAGCACTTTGATTTTTTATTTAATTTTATCCCGATACCTAAATCAAAAATTCCGGTAATTATGCTACCGTTGTTTCACGGCTTGCTTTATAACAAGGTCAAGTGAAATCGAGTCGCCAAGTGATAGTCGGGTGCGTATTCTATACCTTTGGGTATGTACAGATTCTACGGAAATTCCCATTAATCGTGCAATATCTTTGGTGGAATGACCGAGAGCAACAAACCGGCATAATTCACGCTGCACCCGGGATAGTTTTGGGAAGTTTGCAGCAATTGCTTCGTCAATAAGTTTATATGTTTTGGTTGAGCCGGTAGTCGTTGTGTTTTCCGATGAACGGATTACCGATTGCAGTACTTGTACCACCTGTTCGGCGTGTTCATTGGTAGATTTCATTGAACGGAGTGTAGAGCGGATTTCTTTGAGTGCTTGCTCACGATGAACGAGAGCAGTAGAAAGTTGCCCAATTTCTTCTTCAAGTTCGTACCTTCTCAGCCGTTCTGCCTGTGCAATTCGGAGGGCTTCCTTCTCTTCGAGCAGGATTTGCATATTCTTATTGCGTTGGTCTGACTCATCATTAAAAATCTGTTCTTTGATGCGATGAAACTCCTTATAATGATGATAAGCAACTGTTATGTTTCCTTGCAATTCTGCAATAGTTGCAAGTTGCTGGTGTGCAATATATTGCTGATGCATATCATTACTGGTCAAGCCGATATTAAGAATACGCTCTGCGAATCCTGCAGCAGAGTCGTACATTTTAGCACCAATATGAGCATCTGTTGCAATAATCAATGTATCGGCAACAGTTTGCGGCAGGGTTAGCTCATCCTCAATCACCTGCATGGGGAATTCAAGATAAAAAAGTGCTTTTTCCCAATTCTTGTAGTGAACTTCAATACGTGCTAATTGTCTGAATACAGCAATTCTTTGCAAATTGAGATTAATAGATTTATCTTCATTCTCTATGGATGCAAGAATATCGTTCAAGAATTTCTGCGCACGTTCAAATTCACCTGCAGATACCATCATTGCGCCCACCCGTGCCGAAATCAACAAGTAATTCGAATGTGATTCGTAAATTTTACAAAAAGACATTGCCTGAAGTCCGAACTCGATTCCTTTTTGAAAATCGCCAAGTTTATGAAAGGTACTGGCAGCAAACTGTTTAGTCTTACCGATTAGATGTGGCGAATTGACTTCTTCAGCTATTGCTCCGGCGTGAACTATATGCTCAATTGAAGTGTGATAAGCTCCAAGTGTACTGTATGACCTTGCCAAAAGCAGGTGTATAAAAACAATAAGAGTATCTTTCTCTAAACGACTTGCATATGCAGCTGCCTGAGTACAAAAAGTAATTGTATCGCGTATATCTCCCAAAAATCCTTTACAATTGCCGATGGAAAAAAGTAGGGCAGCTTTTGGCATAAGATATTCCTTAGGCATTGTTCTGGGCGAATCGTCTATATTGTTCTCTTTAATTATACCGTTCAAAATATCTAACGCCTTTAAGTAGTACTGCAATGAAGAGGCAAGGTCATGATTGAGTTCACTTATCCTTCCAAAACTATTAAGAACCTGCATTTCTTCTTCTTTTGCACCGAGTTCCTGAGCAAGTGCAAGTGCTTTGTGATTTATTTCGGAGAGTATTTCAGTAGTTAAAGTACGTTTTTTTAAAGCTTGTGGAAGAGCCAAATACACCCACAGTAATTCAAGTTTGTTATTTATGTGTTTTAGAAGTGCTTCCGCTCGGTAACACCCCTCAATAGCCAATTCATCAGTAAGTGAGAGGTCATCCAATTGAGCTTCGTTTCGAATTGAGCGGGCTAACCGGTGAATAACTTCTTTTTCCCTGGCATTTACTTTTGGCAAAAGCCCCATCATTGCTGCTTGATATAATTCTTGAGGATTTGAATATTCAAGCATAGCGCAGCATCTGCTTTCCCAATGTATTCGTGCTTCAACAGCATATTTGAAAAGCTCGTTCCCATTTCCACCCATTACTTTCAACAGATTTTCAAAAATATATTCCGGTCGTTGACTGCGTTCTAGAGACTCAACTGTCGAGACGAACACTTGTGAATCAAGAGGAACTGTTAGTTTGGTCATAGATAATAACTATTTTACATTATATCATATTAAAGAGTGATAGCAAGTAGCCGTCCTCGCGCCCACAATTTACGAATTGTTCAGTATGTATCCAAAACTTCGTTATCGGAAAATAACATCGGTTGTGCCTGACATGATAAAGCGTACATACACCGTACTCTTACCTCGTTAAACTTCTGTTTAACCCTACAAAAACTACATTCTGTCTAGGATATTTCTAGGTTCATTGTGCAATTCACATTGCAGTTATAATTAAATTTGTATGGTAACTATTTCAAATACCTGAATTACAATCTTATTTCTTATTGTTTTACGGTTCAACTATGCTACACTTCACATCTGCATTTCGCTTGGCAATTGTTTTCACAGTTGTTTTTTGCACGTGTACATTTATTGTCTTTGCTCAAGCACCTCGTACATTTTCGTATCAGGGAACACTTACCGATCAAGTGCAAACCCCTTATCCTGATAGTACGTATCGGCTTACGTTCGCTCTGTACATCGGTGCGACGGGCGGTTCACCTATTTGGCAGGAATCGCATGATGTCAGTACAATTGGGGGTGTATTTGATATAACGCTCGGAGCGTCATCACCGCTTACCATCCAGTTCGACAAGCAAATGTGGCTTGGGATTACCCTTATGGGCAATTCTGAAATGTTGCCGAGAACGCCGCTTGTTTCTACGCCCTATTCATTGTATTCAGATTTAGCCGCAACTGCTACTTCACTTTCCTCAAATGCTACAGGTGCAGTGCTGTCGCTCAATGGCGCAAGCGGAAACCTAACTCTCCAAGGGGGAGGGAAAACGACTGTGACACAAACCGGTTCTACGATTCTCGTTTCGAGCGTTGGCGGAGTTGACCGTATAGATGCAGCAGACGGCTCACTTACAATAATTAATCCAAACGGACCTGTAACTTCACTCAGCGTAGCTGACGGAGGAATTATTACCGGTAAATTAGCCGATGGTGCAGTATCTACTTCCAAATTTTCAGACAACGCTGTTACTTCTGTCAAAGTATCCGACGGAGCGATTATTACATCGAAACTCGCTGACGGTGCGGTAACTACAGCAAAAGTGAATGATGGTGCAATCACAAATGTAAAAATAAATTCAACGGGTGCAACCACCGGACAGGCGCTTACCTTCAATGGAACAAACGTGGTATGGGGTGCGCCGACAACAAGTGGGGCAGCAGGAGGTGATTTAACAGGGAATTACCCGAATCCGAGTGTAGCGGCAAATGCAATTACTACATCAAAACTAGCCGACGGTTCGGTGACAACTCCGAAACTGGCAGATGGTTCGGTGACATCATCAAAAGTTAGTGACGGTGCGATTACTTCAGTGAAATTAAATTCGTCAGGTGCAACCGTCGGACAAGCATTGACTTTCAACGGAACGAATGTAGTGTGGGGATCACCATCACCGAGCGGGGCTGCCGGAGGGGATTTATCGGGGAATTACCCAAACC
>CAZGNO010000152.1:0-1608 GCA_964527785.1 uncultured Chitinophagaceae bacterium | reverse complement strand
GCAACCGGTGCTATTACATCGGCAAAGCTGGCGGATGGTTCGGTAACCCTCGACAAACTGGCAAATGGTTCGGTAACAATGGATAAGATAGCAAATGCTCAGGTTACAGCTGCGAAAGTAAATCCATTCGGAGCAACAGCAGGGCAAACATTAGTATATAACGGTACAGTTGTAGAGTGGGGTGCACCCACACCGGGTGGAGTTGCGGGTGGAGATTTAACGGGTACATATCCAAATCCTAGTGTTGCTTCAAATGCAATCACTTCATCAAAGCTAGCCGACGGTTCGGTAACAACCTCGAAAGTAAATGACGGCGCAATTACTACTGCAAAAGTAAATACGGGTGGTGCGATTGCTGGGCAAGCTCTCACATTCAACGGTACGAATGTAGTATGGGGAAGTCCGTCTCCAAGTGGAGCCGCAGGGGGAGACTTGACGGGTACATATCCCAATCCGAGTGTTGCAGTAAATGCAGTTACTACCAATAAACTGGCAGACGGCTCGGTAACAACTGCCAAAGTAAATACTATCGGTGCAACAAGCGGTCAAGCCCTCACATTCAACGGTACCGGTGTCGTATGGGGCAGTCCTTCACCAAGCGGTGCAGCAGGTGGGGATTTGACAGGAACATACCCTAATCCGACAATTGCCGCAAATGCAATTACGACCGTAAAACTAGCCGACGGCTCGGTAACAACTTCGAAAGTAAGTGACGGTGCAATTACAACTGCAAAAGTAAATTCATCAGGAGCAACGAGTGGACAAGCTCTCACCTTCAACGGAACAAATGTAGTGTGGGGCAGTCCGTCGCCAAGTGGGGCTGCCGGTGGAGATTTAACGGGTACATATCCAAATCCGGCTGTAGCTACAAATGCAATTACAACCACAAAACTAGCCGACGGCTCGTTAACAACTTCGAAAGTAAGTGACGGTGCAATTACAACTGCAAAAGTAAATTCGACAGGAGCAACGAGCGGTCAAGCCCTCACCTTCGACGGAACAAATGTAGTGTGGGGCAGCCCTTCTCCTAGTGGGACGGCAGGCGGAGATTTAACGGGTAATTATCCGAATCCAAGCATTACTGCAAATGCGGTAACTACGCCAAAAATTCTTGATGGAAATATAACAACCGCAAAACTAGCCGATGCCTCCGTAACGAATTCAAAAGTAAATTCAACCGGCGCAACGAGCGGTCAAGCCCTTACCTTCAACGGAACAAATGTAGTATGGGGAAGCCCGTCGCCAAGTGGCGCGGCAGGTGGAGATTTAACGGGTACATATCCAAACCCTACAATCACCACGAATGCAGTAACGACCTCAAAAATATTAGACGCAAATGTAACGACCTCTAAACTTGCAGATGGATCAGTCACAAATGCAAAGGTAAATTCATCAGGAGCAACGAGCGGTCAAGCCCTTACCTTCAACGGTACAAATGTAGTGTGGGGAAGCCCGTCGCCAAGTGGCGCGGCAGGTGGAGATTTAACGGGAACATATCCAAATCCTACAATTACGACGAATGCAGTAACGACCTCAAAAATATTAGATGCAAATGTAACGACCTCTAAACTTGCAGATGGATCAGTCACAAATGCAAAGGTAAATTCA
>CAZGNO010000151.1:0-5467 GCA_964527785.1 uncultured Chitinophagaceae bacterium | reverse complement strand
CACCCTGAACTCGATTCAGGGTCTATTGCTGTTAAGTCATGCTAATTTCAATGTGTTATTTCGTCTTATACTCGGAGATGCTGAATCAAGTTCAGCATGGCAGGACACAAAATTGTACTACCATTTTAAGAGATGTCATTTACAGCTTAGTCAAATCATCTAATACTTGCCAATTTTTCAATCAAGTAATTTCCTGAATTTAATGGTTCGGCTATTTTAGTCCTATCGCTTACTTATATAAAGTCTAGTAAATATTTACAATTATTAGAAGTAAATCTCTTGTCGGTCAAGGCAGGTGCTACACCTGCCTTTCATTAAATGCCAAACAACACACGTAAGTGAAAATCCTGCAATAACTTTGCGAGTATGGTTTAGTAAAAGGTATCTTAGTCGAAAGCAGGTGTAGCACCTGCCTTGACCTAAATGCTCCAAATTGTATATTATTATTGGACTCTATATAATTCCAAATGAAGATTTATTCAGTTTATGCAGCTATTTCAAAGAGACATAGAAAATATTGCTTCTAATATCCTAGTTTTGCATATAAATTTACACACTATCTATTTGATGCCATGTTCCGTTACACACGGCTTTGGTTCTCGTTTTTCAAAAACTGTCTCGCACGTGAAATGGAGTTTCGCACTCATTTTGTACTCTACTTCTTGGTGGATGTGGCGTGGTATGGTGTGCAGATAGCCCTCTTTCAAGTACTCTTTCTTTACACACCATCTATTGGAGGACTCAAAACAGCTGATATGACAATTTTCTTGGGGACATTGTTTATCGTGGATGGTATTAATATGATGATGATTTCCACCAACTTTTGGCGTTTCCCGAACTATGTGGTCTCCGGTGAACTGGATTTTTTTGTGAATAAGCCGGTATCACCATTCTTTATGGTGTTCTTCCGCTATACAAATGTGGCGTCGGTTCTTAATTTACTGACTGCTATTGCGTTTCTCATTTATGGGATTCATATCAGCGATAATGTGTTTTCGGTTGGGCAGATTATTCTCTTCGGAGCTATGGTAATTAGCGGTACCGTCATACTTTTGGCAATGCAGACTGTAATGGCATCAATTTCGATTTTTCTGGTAAATGCTGAGGGTATCCAGCATATCTTTCACTCCCTTTATCAATTTGCTATGAAGCCGGCAAGTATTTATTCACGCTCTATGCAGAAAATGTTTATCTCCATATTCCCAATGGCATTGGTAGCTTCTGTTCCGGCGCGTGTACTCTATGACAGTTCGATTCCTACTGAATTAATCGTCTGGCATCTCTCAGCTTCAGTACTTTTTATTATACTGGCAACCAGATTCTTCAATTGGTCACTCAAATATTATTCGGGTGCAAGCAGCTAAAAAAACGTATTTTTTCATACTCAACTCTGCTGCTTACCACTTATCTATTAAATCTTATCTTCTTAGAGCCAAAATCCTTTGCATTGCAGTAGGATGTGAGTAATTCAAAAAAACATACAACGGATGAGGCGTAAGGTTCGAGAGATTGTCAGCAGAAAGTTTTTTAAGAGTAGCAATCATTGATTCAGGTTCTCCGGTTGTGGTTGCTGCATAATAGTCTGCTTCGTACTCATTTTTTCGAGCAAAAATATTCATCCCGATACCAATAAGGGTACTGACCGGGGAATACAGCATTGTAAAAAACACTAATCCTGCATAGACTGACGGTATTTCAACGTAAAATGCTGAAAACAACTCCTTAGTATTTAGAAATAAGGAAAGCAAGTAGAACATGATACCCGACTGAATAATGTTGAGTGCCATAGCTTGAAAAATATGCTTACGTTTATAGTGTCCTACTTCATGCGCCAATACTGCAGTAAGTTCGTCAATCGAATGATTGTTTATGAGCGTGTCATACAGGGCAATTCTCTTGTTCTTCCCAAAGCCGGTAAAGTAGGCATTGGAACGGGCTGAGCGTTTTGAGCCGTCAATCACAAAAATTCCCTGTAAAGGGAATTTTACCTTTTCAGCATACGCAAGCAATGCACTCCGCAGCTCACCATCTTCAAGCGGTGTAAACTTGTTGAAAAGCGGCATAATCCACGTAGGCGCAATGAATTGCAGCCCCATTGTGAAAACAGTCACCGCAAGCCAACAATATAGCCACGCGGCATCACCCGTACTCTCAAAAAACCATAAAATACCCGCCAATACAGGAACACCTAGCACGAGTCCAAGCCCTAAACCCTTAATTTTATCAATAATAAATGTACTTACAGTCGTTTTATTAAATCCAAATCGTTCTTCGATTACAAATGTGGAGTAGATACCGAAGGGGAGTGATATAACTCCGTTGGCTACCACCAAAATTCCAATAAAAGCAAGACCGCTCATGATTGGACTGAACGACCAAGACCTCACCAATGAATCCACATACGTAAATCCTCCGCTAAACCAAAACACAAGTATTACCAGCAAGTCAAATGTGGAAACAAAAAGACCGAATTTAGAACTTACTCTAGTATATTCCTGAGATTTACGATATTTCTCACCATCGAATACCCCTTTAAACTCTTGAGGAAGCTCCGGCTGCAATGCCTTGACATTCAAAATGCCCGTAATGACATCAAGGAGATATGCAACAACCATTGTTGCTAGGATGAAGACTGCATAATTGTTCATTTTTGATGCTCCTACAAATCCAATTGTTTATACGTTGGTCGCTGTGTCAGTACTTTCCAAATTTCCATATATCTCAAATATTCGGTCCAAGCATCTCCTCGGGCTTGACCAATCTATCGAAATCCTCGCCGGACATCAAACCCAGTTCGATTGCTGCATCACGCAATGTCCCGCCGGAATGATGGGCGTGTTTGGCAATTTTGGCTGCATTATCATAGCCGATATGAGGGTTCAATGCAGTTACGAGCATTAGCGTATTTCTATTGTAGTAGTCCAGTTTCGGAAGAATTGCTTCGATACCTTCAGCGCAGTGTTCGTTGAACATCACGCAGCTATCTGAAACTAACCGAACACTTTGCAGAAAATTATAGATAATCACTGGTTTGAATACATTCAGCTCAAAATTACCGGAAGCACCGCCGAAATTTATCGAAGCATCGTTACCGAATACCTGCACTGCCACCATTGTCATTGCTTCCGATTGAGTAGGGTTCACTTTGCCGGGCATGATTGAGGAGCCGGGTTCGTTTTCAGGAATTGCTAATTCTCCAAGCCCGCAGCGCGGACCCGAAGCCATCCAACGAATGTCGTTTGCAATTTTCATAAGCGAAGCAGCGAGCGTTTTAATTGCACCGTGAGCGAACACCAGTGCATCATGGGCAGCGAGTGCTTCAAATTTGTTTGGAGCAGTCACGAATGGCAAACCGGTCAATTCAGCAATTTTAGCTGCACCGCGAACTGCAAATTCAGGGTGAGTGTTGAGTCCTGTTCCTACTGCTGTTCCGCCTAGGGCTAGTTCATAGAGAGCCGGAAGTACTGCATCAATGCGAGCAAGAGCATTGGTCAATTGCTGCGAATAGCCCGTAAATTCCTGTCCGAGTGTAACGGGAGTAGCGTCCATCAAGTGTGTACGTCCGCTTTTGATGATATTTTTAAACTCTTCGGCTTTGTGTTGAAGAGTATTACGAAGAGCAGTCACCGAAGGGATAAGTTTATGTACAATTTGTTCGGCGGCGGCAATATGCATTGCTGTTGGGAACGTGTCGTTCGAACTTTGGGATTTATTAACATCATCATTAGGGTGAATCGGTTTTTTACTTCCCATTACTCCACCTGCAATTTCAATTGCACGATTGGAAATCACCTCGTTGGTATTCATGTTTGTTTGTGTGCCCGAGCCGGTTTGCCAGATTGAAAGAGGGAAGTGATCATCTAATGTACCATTTATCACTTCATCGGCAGCTTGGCAGATAAGGTCGCGTTTTGCCGATGGCAGAAGTTCAACTTCTGTATTAACAATAGCGGCAGCTTTTTTCAATACACCTAAAGCACGGATAAGCTCACGCGGCATTCTTTCGATACCAATTGCAAAATGGACTAACGAACGCGCTGTTTGAGCTCCGTAATACTTATCGGACGGGACATCAATTTGTCCCATAGAATCTGTTTCGACACGAATATTCATAAGATAAATTTCTTCTAATTGTAAAATTGTAAAGCAATTGAAAAACAAAAATACAAAAATAGAGTGTAATTAATGGCTCACGCATCCATTTGAATAGGTGCATACACCATGTTTTATTAAACATAATGTTCACCAGTAATAAACCCTGCTACTCTTGATTCATGCCAATATTCTTTACCCCATCCCATAAACCCCAAGTGACCACCATAATTTGGTATTTCAAGGAAGAAATTGCTACTCTGCTCTGCCGCCTCAATCGGGAAACAGCTTTTACCTAAAAAAGAATCGTCCTTTGCGCTGATTAACAAGGTAGGGATAGCAATATTGGGGATATATCTGTTAGCACTACAAAATGTCCAATATTCTTCCGCATCATTGAATCCATGAGCAGGGGCAGTATATCGGTCGTCAAGTTCTTGGAATGTTCGCATCCCTGCAAAATATTGTAACGTGATGCCTTGTGGCAAAAGTGCTTCTTTGAGCAGAAGTTTTTTTTGAAATGACTGAATAAATCGTCTCATATAGAGTGCATTTTCCGGTTCAGCCATTCGTAATGCTGACGCCTTCAAATCACAAGGTACGCTCACTGCGGCAGCTCTTGTGATACAGGTATTGTGCCCTTGCTCACCCAGATATTTTAAAGTAGCATTTCCCCCCAAACTGAATCCGACAAGTGTAATTTGTTTATACTTATTCAGAGATGATACAGAGGTTACCAGAGTATGGATATCCTCAGTAGCTCCACTATGATATGATTTGTAGAGACGGTTGATTTCACCGCTACATCCTCGAAAATTCAATACAGCCGCATCCCACCCGCGTCTGTTAAATGCGTTTACAACTCCTCGAATGTAATTTGAATCGGAGCTTGACTCCAACCCATGAATGAACAGAACAATATTGTCGGCACTATCTACATGACTCCAGTCTACATCAAAAAAATCACCGTCGCTCGTTTCAAAACGTTCGCGTGTATATTTTGGAGAGGGGACATTCCGTAGAAGCGTCGGCAGTATTGTTTGCAGGTGATGGCTACGGATGAAGAAAGGAGGTTTGAAATTAGATGTTGGGAGCAAGGGCATAGGAATTCAACTCATATTGAAGCTGAAAATTACTGAAAAATTGTCGCTTATGAAATCAGTTTTGGTGTTCCATTCAATTACATATAAGTAAATGCTGAGACAAAAATAATTGTTGCGGTAAATATCCATAATTTGGCATATAATTGAACACTTCGACTACGCTGTAAATGACATCTCTTACATTGCCCGTCATTCTGAGTGCAACGAAGAATCTCCGTATGCACATCCGTCCAGCAGATTTTCACGTTCTTACGGAGATTCTTCAGTCGAAG
>CAZGNO010000150.1:0-5571 GCA_964527785.1 uncultured Chitinophagaceae bacterium | reverse complement strand
GATTATTGTTTGAAATGCAATATACGAGGTGCTACACCTGACTTCAACAAAAATACCTTTTTACGGATTATGTACGCAAGCAGTATTTATTTAATAAACGTATGCGCTTTAATTGGTAAGTAGTGAAAGTCAGGTGTAGCACCTGACTTGACTTTGCTCGCCTACTCATGTGCAAATTTGTTGTTGATAAGGTCTAATCAATATAATCTTGCGCAACATCACTTACTTACTATGAAAATGAAAGGTAATATGAAATATACGGCAAAGGTCTTGGAGGCACTTGAGGAATTCAGTGAAGGTGAGACGTATCAGTACAATATTAAAATTCTGTCTCCGCTCAATCTCATTGAAACGTGTGGCAGGAATCTTACAACAGGCGATAACGGTTTGATTGCAGGGTGGAGTATCAGTAATTTGGGTAAGCAGATTCTTCGAGAAAATGCAGTTTAAACTAAACGGTTCGAGGGCATTCAGACGGTCATATTAAATTTTAATATGATCAAGTATTGTCTTTGTCTATATCATTCACAGGAGGCAACAAACCAAATTATCCGACAAATTGATATTTGTCTTGGATTAAAGTTACTCTTATACTTCTTTTCGTTCCTCGGCTTGATCCGTTGATTTTGAACGGGCAGTAAGATTCTGAATAATCTGCAACATTACCCTTCTTTCGTTTTCAAGCATTACAACCAATGTCTCCATATCTTTCGCTTGATTGCTTTTTGAATTGAACATTGTACCATTGCCTGTGAACAGCCAATTTAAGTTTACATCGCAGGTTGAGCATAAGAAACTAATTAACCGTAATGATATAGCACTCTTATGGTTCTCAACTTTGCTAATGTAACCTTTTGTTAAACCGGATTGTTCTGCAATAGCAGTTGGCTTTAGGTTTAGCGCGTGTCGTACCAAAACATACCTGTTAGTTATTTCAGAGAAATCTATATTCATTTTTTTAAAAGAAACTTTTTAATCACCTTGTTTCTCAAAGGAAAACTATTGTATGATATGCAGTTCAAATATAGTAAAAAATAAACAAGTATTGATAAATCTTCTCCGAAATTCTATGTTATGAGCTAATAATTTTCACCGGATATTTACTATTCCTAATAGCTTGCATCCCACATATTACAATGATAGTGTTCATAGCAGCGAACTTCCATAATCTCTTCATGATAAAATGTGCTGAACGTCTGTAGTAGACGAAATTACAACCGACTTATTCTATCAGTAATTACAATTTTACATAAGCGGGCTAAATGACTTGTTGTGGTGAATACACGATCTAGATTGTTAGAGCGTGCTTGACAGGGAAATTGGGAATACATAAGTCCTCACTCGTACAAAATCAGCAATTTTCGGGTTTTATAGGTGCAGATTACCTAGTAGTTTTGTAGCATATTATTTACAAAATTTATAAAGGGAGGCAGTATGGCATCGGAAGAAAAATTGAATTATTCCAGAGTCGCCGAGGCAATTGAGTACATCTCACAAAATTTTAAGAATCAACCGAGTTTGGATGAGGTCGCTGAGAAAATTCACCTTAGTCCATTCCATTTTCAACGGTTATTCAGCGAATGGGCAGGTGTAAGTCCGAAAAAGTTTTTGCAGTACATCAGCATCGAGCACGCCAAAAGTATTTTGAGTGATAAGAATTCTACATTGTTTGATGCAGCGTTTGAAACAGGATTATCGGGGACCGGGCGGCTGCATGATTTATTTGTTACTATTGAAGGTATGACACCGGGTGAATTCAAAAATGGCGGCGAACACCTTACCATCAATTACAGCTATGCTGAGAGTCCGTTCGGGGATGTTTTGGTAGCATCTACAGATAAAGGGATTTGTTATATGGCTTTTATGAATTCAGATAAAGATGATTTATCTCTGCTGAAAAAGAAATTCCCAAATGCACACTATAGACAATTAGTAGATACTATTCAACAAAATGCACTCTCCATTTTTACACACGATTGGAAAAAATTAAGCACGGTCAAATTGCATTTGAAGGGAACTGATTTTCAATTGAAAGTATGGGAATCACTTCTCAAAATCCCGATGGGGCAATTATCAACCTATGGAAACATTGCCGAATATATTCAAAGCCCTAAAGCATCACGGGCGGTAGGCACGGCAATCGGAAACAACCCGGTAGCATTCCTCATTCCTTGTCATCGTGTTATTCAGTCAAGTGGGTTTTTAGGTGGATATATGTGGGGAATGACAAGGAAATCAGCTATTATCGGTTGGGAGTCTGCCAAAACAAATTCTTCTCATTAACTTCAAAAAACAATGAAAATTATACAAGAGAAATTAATTGCTATTGATTGGAAAATTGTTGCTGAGGAGATGAATGAGCGTGGATTTTGCATCCTTTCAGGGGTAATCGCCGATGAACACTGTAATGAACTGGTGGCAAATTACGATGCGAATGCTTATAGAAAAACTGTAGTAATGGAACGGTATCGTTTCGGTGCGGGTGAATATAAATACTTCAAGTATCCACTGCCGAATATACTTCAAAACATACGAGAAAGTTTGTATCCAAAACTGGCACCAATAGCCAATAATTGGATGAAGATGCTACATATTAACAAGCAATTTCCCGAAACATTTTCTGAACTTCAATCATATTGCCATGCCAATAATCAAACAAAACCGACAGTATTGATTTTGAAATATGGAAAAGGAGGTTATAATACATTGCACCAAGACCTCTATGGAGAAATTTTTTTCCCGATTCAAACAGTGCTGTTTCTGAGTGATCCGGATAGTGATTATACCGGAGGAGAATTTGTACTTACCGAACAAATACCGAGGGCTCAGTCCAAAGCAATTGTGCTGAATCCTAAAAAAGGGGATTTGTTATTGTTTACTACTAATTTCAGACCCAAAAGAGGAAGTAAAGGGTATTATAGAGTTGCAATGAAACATGGAGTAAGTGAACTGCATAGTGGCAATAGACATACTGTCGGAATTATTTTTCACGATGCGTTGTCATAGAATTATGATTAATCACAATGAAATAAGCGATTCAGAATTGCGAAGCAAAATAATGAAGAAGGAAATTTGTTTAGGTGGAAACAAACGTTTGAAAATTTTCGGAAAACTTTCCTGCAAGTCAGGCAAACGTATGAAAACTGAAAACCGCGTGTTTTTTGGTTCAGACTCAGAGGCAATCAGCAATGGATACAGACCATGCGGACACTGCATGAACAGTAAATATCAACAATGGAAAAATGGACTTATTTACAACTGATCTAATTACCAATATATTACCCCGTGAGGGTATAGTGTATTATTACGGGAAAGTGCTGAAACAAGACGAAGCACAACACTACCTTGATCGTTTGCTTACAACCATCGAGTGGAAAAACGACGAAGCTGTTATCTTTGGAAAGCATATTCTCACAAAGAGGAAAGTGGCATGGTACGGTGACAGCAATTTTTCATATACGTATTCAAATGTAACAAAACAAGCCCTGCTCTGGACGGATGAATTGGTGGAATTGAAAAGTATTGCTGAGTCTATCACCGGGTCAACGTTCAATTCATGTTTGCTTAATTTATACAATAACGGAAGCGAGGGTATGGCATGGCATAGCGATGACGAAAAATCGTTAGGCAGGAATACTGTAATAGCATCACTCAGTTTTGGAGCTGAGCGTAGGTTTTGTTTTAAACATAAAAGAACCGGACAGACAATTTCAGTATATCTCGAAAGCGGGAGTTTGCTCGTAATGAAAGGTGCAACACAAACTAACTGGCTACACCGACTTCCCCCAACTACAAAAGTATCCAAGCCCAGAGTAAACCTGACTTTCAGAACAATTATACCGTAATGACATCCGGTTCGGTAAGTAAGTGCTGAAACAAAAAAAAGCGTGTCAATCTATTTCAGGACGGGGCACATACTCAAAAATAAAAGGCGTTCATCTGAACGCCTTTGTTGTTATTTTTGCGGTGTTGCTTTTTGTGCTTTCATTTCTTCACGCTTCTTTTTGAGTTCTTCTTTTTTATTGGCTTTCCATTGTGTGTATTTTTGAACTTGTTCTGGGGTTAGTACGTCAATAATACCGTCCTCCAATAATTTCGCACGTTCTTTATTTGCTTCACGTCTGGCTTTTGGATCAGTTACTGGCGTTGATTTGGCTTGTTTGCGGCTTTCTTTGGAAAGAGCTTGAATTTTTGCAACTTGTTCATCAGTGAGGGAGAGTGCAACTTTCATTTCTTGGAGGTTCTTTCCTAGTGCAACAGTTTTTTTATCGCCCCAACTTTGTACAGTATATGTTTTTTGTGCTATTAAGCTACCAACAGATACTATGCCCATGATGAGCATAACAACTAGAGTTTTGAAAACGAATTTCATAATGATTCTCCTGTAAATGTCAAAAAAATAAAACAAATAGTGAATACCTTGTCACTAAAATTAACGATTGTTGATATATTTGCCAAACCCAATTTTTTAATATTTCATAATGAATACACTCGAAATCGGAATACCACAATGTTTGCAAGTGCTGTCATCAGCAAAGAATATTGTGATAACTACCCACCAAAACCCTGACGGAGATGCAATCGGATCTTCTCTCGGATTATATCATTTTGCCAGAACCCTCGGGATAAATGCAGTTGTTATCAACACAAGCCCAACGCCGTCAAATTTATCATTCCTTCCGTCAGCTGGCTCGATTCATGTCTATTCTCCTGAGGTTGACGATCAGGCAATTCAAACAGCTGATGCTATTTTCATTCTCGATTTGAACAGTAGTAAGCGTATTCAAACTATGGAAGAAAGTGTACTGCGTTCGCCTGCAAAAAAAGTATTAATTGACCATCATCAAAATCCAACCATCATACCGGATGTTCCGGTGATTGATACCGATTCATGCTCAACTTGTGAATTGATTTATCACATTATTTGCGCATCAGGAGTGACCTTTTCCAAAGAAATGGCTACATCAATCTACACGGGCATTATGACCGACACCGGGAGTTTCCGTTTCTCCAGAACGAAAGCGGATGTATTTCGGATAGCTGGCGCACTGGTAGATTACGGAGCAGATCCCGTTGCAATTGCTGAGAACGTGTTTAACTCTTCCGGGTTTAATCGAACTGTCCTTTTGGGGAAGGCACTAGGTTCGATGCAATTGTTTTATGACGGAAAATTATCGGTAATGACGGTTACTGCAGATGATTTTCTGCAAACTACGGCATTGGAGGAGGACACCGAAGGGTTTGTACAGCATACTCTTACTATTTCGGGTGTGGTGATGGGGATTTTGTTTATCGAATTACCTAATGCAAATACAGTAAAAATTTCTATACGTTCGAAGGGAGATGTTCGAGCAAATGATTTGGCTGCAGAATTTAATGGAGGGGGGCACGTGAATGCTGCCGCTACAAGAATACACAACCGTTCACTATCCGAAACACGTGAAATGATAATCGAAAGATCAGGGAAGTATTTGTAGAATGTCACGTTCTAAACTGAGATTCTTCGATCTAAGAACCCCTGTAAATGACATCTCTTACATTGCCCGTCATTCTGAGTGCAACGAAGAATCT
>CAZGNO010000149.1:0-5661 GCA_964527785.1 uncultured Chitinophagaceae bacterium | reverse complement strand
CCTGACTTGACTAGGGAAGAAACTCAATACATTAATTGTTGCGTAACATCAGTTAGGGTTTCTTTTCTTACATTTATAATTATAATCATAATCATGAGTACTAAATCTACTGTATTTGTTCTGACCGCAATAGCTTACATTGTTCCCACAATGATTATAGGGATGCTTTGGCATTTTATATTGTTCAAGGACTTGTACGAGTCGCTTGGCATTTATAACAGAGCAGAACCGATTATACCTTTGGGCTTTGCGTCAATGATCATACAGGGTGCTGTTTTGGCATACTTCTATCCAATGTACTCAAAAGGTAAGAGTACTGTTAAAACAGCTTTACTATACTGTATGATGATGGGGTTGTTTCTTTTCAGTGTTACCACACTCGCTAATGGTGCCAAAATTAATGTTACTTCAATGCAGAATTGGTTGTTTATTCAACTTGCATTCCATTCAGTGCAATTTATCACAGCCGGAATTCTTATCGGACTTGTAAACAGGCAAAAGGATGCCTGAATCTATATACCAAGGAAAGACAGCAAATAATAAAGTGAATGTTTGTCTCATAATTTAATAGTAGTTTGCTCTAATATGTGCTATTGTAAAATATCAATTAATTAATAACTATGAACGATCTTATTGAAACATGGCATATTAACAGCCGCATCAACATATACTTATTAGACGCAATTAACGAAAGTTACCTTTCGGACACTTCTGCCTCAAAAGGCAGAAGTGTAGGCGAACAGTTCGCCCATATTCACAATGTACGGCTCATGTGGATAAAAGCATCAATACCTGATCTGCTAGAAGGACTCACAAAAATTGAGAAGGGAGCGATTTCAAAAGAAATTCTCACTTCTGAACTAACCAAAAGCGAAGAGGCAATTTCAAAGATGCTTGAAAAAGGATTCGCAGATAAGAGAATCAAAGGTTTCAAGCCGCATCCTGCTGCTTTCTTGGGGTATCTCATTTCTCATGAGGGACATCATCGCGGACAGATACTTCTATCACTCAAACAAGCAGGGCATCCCATTGATCAAAAAACACAATATGGTATATGGGAATGGGGAAGCAGATAATGGCGAGATTGAATATACAGTAACGCTGACAAAACCATATACTTGAATTGTAAGAAAAGGATGCAAGAAATTGCATCCTTTTCTATTTTCAAGCGGATTTCTATTAACGAAAAATGTATCTTTGCACGTCTTCATGTATGAATTCTCTACCTATCACTGTTTCATAAGGATTTTTATGAAAACTATACTTACTTTTATCATAGTTACGATTGTATGTTTTTCGACAGCCCATGCTGAATGGACGCAGTGTAACGGGCTGTTCGGAGGAGATATTCGCTCGATTGGTGCGGAGGGGACGAATGTATTTGCAGGTACAAATAAAGGTGGGGTTTTTCGCAGTACAAATAATGGTGGAAACTGGACGGCAGTAAATTCGGGTTTGACCAATTATACTGTCCTGGCACTCAAAGTAAATGGTAAAAATATACTTGCAGGAACGGCAGGAAGTGGAATATTTCGTAGTACTGATAATGGCGACAGTTGGGTACAAGTACAATCGGATATGAAGGATAAATACATTTCAGCTTTCACGGAAAATGGCTCGACGTTACTGGCAGGGAACCGTTATGGTGGATTAACAGGTGGAGTATACCGTAGTACCGATAACGGGAACAGTTGGTTTGAATCAAGTTCGGGTTTGACGAGCCACGACGTATTATCGCTGATTGTACACGGTACCAGTGTTTTTGCAGGAACGTATGACGGCGGAGTATTTCGAAGTAATGATAACGGTAAGAGTTGGACGGCGGTAAATTCGGGTTTGATTAACAAGGAAGTATGGACGTTTACAGAAGTTGGCGGAGTAATTTTTGCAGGAACGAACGGCGGTATATACCAAAGTAATGATAACGGTTCAAATTGGACTGAAGTAAATAACGGCTTGACAAATCAAAATGTAAGCTCACTTGTTCTAAGCGGTACAACTCTCTTTGCCGGAACATTTGGCGGTGGGATATTCACAAGTTCCGATAATGGTGAGAATTGGTCGGAAATTAATGTAGGTGTTACCAATATGTATGTTTATCAACTAATAGCGAGCGGCACGAGTATTTTTGCAGGAACATTTGGGAACGGAGTGTATAGGAGCAGCGATAATGGGGTAAGTTGGGCGGAGACAAATTCCGGAGGATTACTCAATAAAGATGTCAGGTCATTTGTAATGAATACTACAATGCTGTTTTCCGGAACATTCAACGGTGGGATATACCGCAGTTCGGATAATGGCGACAGGTGGACAGAAGTAAGTTCGGGCTTGACCGATGACCATATCGGAGCACTTACAGTAAGTGGTTCGAATATACTTGCCGGAACATATAACGGTGCTTTCATCAGTACTGATAATGGAATAAATTGGTTGCCGACCGATTCAGTGCTGACACGTAAGCGTGTTTCTGCATTTGCGTCAATTGGCTCACTTCTCTTTGCCGGAACATTCGGCGGTGAGGGCGGCGAGGGGATATATCGCAGCAGTGATAATGGCGAAACATGGACTCCGGTAAATACAGGACTGCTCACTCACTTTGTGAATTGCCTTGCTGTAAGTGGTTCTACATTGTTTGCAGGTACGGAAGGCAAGGGAGTATTTACAAGTACAGATAATGGAGATACATGGTCAACGGTAAGTTCAGATATTTCAACGATTGCTATTCACTCATTTGCAGTAAGCGGTTCAGCAATATTTGCCGGAACGTACGTGAACGGGATATTTCGCAGCTCCGATAACGGGGCAACGTGGGAGCAAATAAATACCGGATTGCCGACCAAAAATGTAACAAGTATTGCAGTGAGCGGTGCTAACTTGTTTGTAGGAACGTATGGCAAAGGAGTGTTTCGCAGTAGGAATAACGGAGACAGCTGGTCGCACGTAAACGATGGCTTGACTAATCAAAACGTAAATACACTATTTGTAAACGGTTCTACACTGTTTGCCGGAACATATGGAGCAAGTGTTTGGAAACTTGATATGAACACATTGGATGTAACCGAAGATACCAAGTCTGTGGTAATATCTCCGTTAGTATGCTACCCAAATCCTTCAAGCAACTCCCTGACAATTGACCGGAGCTCACTTTCATTCAGCGATAGTAGCCCGGTACACTATACTGTTTCTACTCTTACAGGAGGAGAGATTGTTGAGTTTGAGCAGAGTGAACGGTTGTTCACAGTGCCGCTTAACGGGATTTCAAATGGTGTATATTACTTGTCGGCTGTGCAGGGTATAAGTAGTGTGGTTGTGATGGTTACGGTAGTGAATTGAATTGGGTTTTTCAATGAAGAAAATCTCGGCAAATATCCGTAGTTTTGCAGTGTAATCTCCAAAAACAATAAAGGATTAAATCGCTGTGGCTGCCTCAAAATTACATACCTCCCCAACCTTGGATATATATTCCGCACTTACTGAAACAGAGCTTGAATTGCCGCTTGTGACAGAAGGGATAAGTGCCGGATTTCCCTCACCTGCGCTTGATTTTGCAATTGTGAGCATAGATTTGAACAAGCATCTTGTCAAACATCCCGCCTCCACTTTCTATGGTCGTGTAAAGGGGCAGTCAATGAAAGACGAAGGTATTGATGACGGTGATTTGCTCGTGATTGATAAAAGTATGGACGCACTCGACGGGAAAATTGCCGTATGTTACCTCGACGGTGAATTTACTATCAAAAGAATCTTGCTTGAAAAAAATAATTGTTGGCTAATGCCTGCCAATATAAATTATAAACCAATACAGATAACCCCCGAAAATGATTTTTTGATTTGGGGTATTGTCACTCATGTTATCAAATCATTCTGATGTATGCATTAGTAGATTGCAATAATTTTTACGCTTCATGCGAACGGGTTTTTCGCCCTGACCTTATCGGCAAGCCCATAGTTGTTCTGTCGAACAATGACGGCTGTGTAATTGCTCGAAGTAATGAAGCCAAAGCACTCGGAGTACCGATGGCTGCTCCGGCTTTTGAGTATGAAAAATTGTTTGAGCAGCATAAAGTTCATGTCTATTCAGCGAATTTTACACTCTATGGTGATATGAGCCAACGGGTGATGAACCTATTATGTGAATACACCGACAATTTTGAAATGTATAGTATTGACGAAGCATTTTTGAAATTGGACGAATGTAAAACGACCGATATGCAAGCATACTGCGAAGAAATTCAGCGCAAAGTTACCAAATGGACAGGTATACCCATCAGTATAGGCGTTGCAAGAACCAAGTCACTGGCGAAAGCTGCGAATAGAATCGCAAAAAAATTCCCTGATCGTACCAAAAGCGTCTATGTAATAGACACAGAAGAACAGCGTATCAAAGCATTGAAATGGCTGAAAGTTGGGGATGTGTGGGGAATAGGAAGACGGCACGCCAAACGATTAAATGCAATTAATATCCAGACTGCTTATGATTTTATCCAGCTTGATGATGATTGGATACAGAGTAAATTAGCTATTGTCGGCGTGCGATTGAAGTATGACTTGATGGGTGTGGAAACAATTCGCTTGGAGCTTGCTCATGCGAAAAAAAGTATTGCCACTACTCGAACCTTCGAGAGGAATTATACTGAGTTTGACCAAGTAAAAGAACGTGTAATAACGTTTGCAGTGTCTTGTGCAGAAAAACTCAGAAAGCAAAAATCGTGTTGTAATGCGATGATGATTTTTGTTCGCACAAACAGTCACCGTGAAGATCATGAGCAGTATAATAGAAGCATCGTTCTAAAACTTCCGTACTCAACTAATTCAAGCATTGAACTTGCTGAGTTTGCTGAGCAAGGATTATGGAAAATATTCAGGAAAGGATATCGCTACAAAAAAGCGGGTGTTGTCGTCATGGATTTTACACCGGAAGACAAAGTAGAGCAGCATCTTTTCGACAACAGCAACCCTAAGCATACTGCTGCGATGCAAGCCATTGATAAAATTAATGCTTCGTTAGGCAAGAACAACGTCAAACTCGCCTCGCAAGATCCCAAAAAAACATGGAAAATGAGACAAGAAAAGCTATCACCGCGCTACACGACCAGTATTGATGATATTATAACTATTCATACTCGTTAAGGAACATCTCTGAATTCAGAGATACCAAATTCATTAATAATTCTATAATAAATATGGCAACAGCTATTCCGATATTCAGAATATTCGACTATCAAAAAGTGCAGGAGTTTTATATTGATTGGTTAGGTTTTACTATTGATTGGGAGGATAAACCGACGGATGCCCCTATCTATATGCAGGTGTCTATGGATGGTATTGTGATTCATCTTTCGGAACATCACGGTGACTGTTCAGCCGGAGCGAGAGTACATATTCAGGATTTTAACGGACTTCGAGAATATCATAGCGGTTTACTTGCGAAAAGCTATAAATTCATGAAGCCGGGTATCGGAACTGCATTCTATGATAAAAATACTTTATGTATGGAGGTGATAGACCCTTTTGGAAATCGGCTAACGTTTACCGGAGCGAAGTAAGTAAGTGATAGGACTAAAATAACCGAACCATTAAATTCAGTAAATTATTTATTTGAAAAAAGTTGCCTTCTGTCATTCTGAAGGAGTCTTCGACTGAAGAATCTCCGTAAGAACG
>CAZGNO010000148.1:0-5940 GCA_964527785.1 uncultured Chitinophagaceae bacterium | reverse complement strand
GGAGATTCTTCGTTGCACTCAGAATGACGGGCAATGTAAAAGATGTCATTTACAGCTTAGTCGAAGCATCTAGTGCTTGCCAATTTCCCAGTCGAATAATTTACTGAATTTAATGGTTCGGTTATTTTAGTCCTATCACTTACTTACTTATAGTAAATTTAGCAATGCCCTTTCTTTTAGTTTATTTCTCTATACTTTCAATAATATTCACGTAACTTTGGTATCGTTCGGGATTGATTTCACCCCGATTCAAAGCTGCAACAACCGCACAGTCCGGTTCATGGGTATGTGAACACCACTTGTACTTACAGGCAGGGAAATACTCGTCAAATTCATGAAAGTAAAATTGTGCTTCTTCACGACTTACATCCCAAAGTCCGAACTCACGCAGTCCGGGAGTATCTGCAATAAACCCGCCTTTTGGTAATGGGTACATAATGGCAGATGTTGTAATGTGTTTCCCTTTCCATGTCCGCTGACTCACCTCGCCAACTTCCTGCATATCCTCACCAAGAAGGAGGTTAGCCAGTGTAGATTTTCCAACGCCGGACGGACCGGAGAACACAGTGATTTTACCTCGTAAGGCACGTTCCAGTGTAGATATGCCTTTACTTGTTTCCGCGCTTACGAAAATTGTTTTAATTCCCAATTTCTTATAGATTGCCATATCATCCTTGAGCATTTTTTCGGGCATGAGTTCGATTTTATTAATACAAATAATCGGTGTAAGTTCACCTTTTTCGGCTGCAATAATATAGCGGTCTATAAGTCGGCGATTGTAGAACGGTTCTGCTGCTGCCATGACGATAAGAAGCTGTTCGGCGTTACTAACTATTACTTGCTCTGTCGAATTTTTACCTATACCTCGCCTTGAAAGCTTGGTGTGCCGCTTACCTACACTTACTATAGTCGCTTTGTGATTGTTCTTGGTGTCCCGTTCAAAACCCACCTCATCACCGACAGCAAGTAGCGATGAATCTTCGTGGAGGGAGTGTACTGTTCCTCCCGCGTGACATACTATTTCGCCTGTTGTAGTGTCATTCGGCTGTACAATCCATTGTCTGACTTCCGAGGCAATAACACGACCATATTCTACCGCTTTACCTACATTTTTATGTTCCTTACGGAATGTTTTGGTTTCGCTCTTAAAGGATAGTACCGATTTGTTCTCATGCTGACGGCGCAGGTCATCCATCCACATTGATTCGTCCGAGTCACTTTCATTATCGGCTCGCCTGGGTTTGTTCTTTTGCTTAGGGGATTCAGTCTTCTTCATTGTGTCAGATATTTTTCACAGTTTATTTTTCAATATGTCAAAATAAATTGACAATGATTGCTAAAATTTTCGTAACTTGACATCAGTTTTTACAACAATATACTGTTATTTCCTTGAAATACCGTTGGATATTTCGTGAGTTTACAAATGAAGGTATAGTCCAAAACATAGCATCATCTCTCCATATACCGCGTGGGTTAGCACAGGTGCTGGCTGCTCGTGGCTTGGATAGCGATACTTCTGCCAGAAGATTTCTTGCTCCATCGAAAAATGAGTTTCACGACCCGTTTTTAATGGATGGAATGGAACTCGCAGTAGAGCGCATAGAGCGTGCCATATCTAATGGCGAGCTTATGTGGATACATGGTGATTATGATGTGGACGGTACCTCCAGTACTGCTTTGATGCTTCAGTTCCTGAGGGAGATAGGGGCGCGTGTGCAGTATTTCATTCCTGACCGTCAGGGCGACGGTTACGGATTGTCGCATACCAGTATCAATCAAGCGCGCGCTGTAGGTGCCACGTTGATTATTACGGTAGATTGCGGCATTACATCGGTGGATGCTATTCAGCTTGCCAAAGAGTATGGAATTGATACCATAGTTTGCGATCACCATGAGCCGGGCGAAACACTGCCCGATGCTGTGGCGATTTTAGATCCGTTGAAACCCGGCTGTCAGTACCCTTTCAAATCACTTGCCGCTTGCGGTGTTGCGTTTAAATTAGCCCAAGCACTCTCCATTCGTCGCAAAGAACCAGAACGTGCCTTTAAATATTTAGATTTTGTTGCCCTTGCCTCTACGGCAGATATTGTGCCGCTTGTCGGTGAAAACCGTGCATTGGTGTTCTATGGGCTGGAAATTCTTAATAAATTGACTCGCGCTGGATTTCGTGGTTTGCTTGAATGCGCAGATATGAAGCCCGGAAACCTGACTACTTCGAATATCATTTATGGTCTCGCCCCGCGCATTAATGCCGCCGGAAGAGTAGGTGATGCCCGCCGAGCCGTAGAGATGATGACCCAAACTGATGAAGGTGCTGCCTTTGCAATTGCACAGCAATTGGAGCAAGATAATCGCAAGCGAAGAACATTTGATGAATTTACCTTTGCTGAGGCAAAGCAAGAAGCAGAATTGTTACTCAAAGAAAAGAAACGCCATTCGCTTGTGTTGCACAAGCCCACGTGGCACGCAGGCGTTATCGGAATAGTCGCTTCTCGTCTTGTAGAAAAGTATAATCTTCCGACGGTAATGCTGACGACGATTGATACTCATGCAAAGGGTTCTGCTCGAAGTATTAAAGGATTCGATATTCATAGTGCACTCAAAGGGTGCGAGCAATATCTATTGGAATTCGGCGGGCACAAACACGCAGCCGGCTTAACATTAGAAGAAGCAAACATTCCGGCTCTTCGCGAAGCGTTTGATATAATTGCAAAAGAGAAGGTATCGGAGGAAATGCTCATTCCGGAACTTTTAATTGATGCCGAACTTGCTCTGAGTGAACTTTCGCCAAATATGTTCCAGATCATCAAGCAATTCGCGCCGTTTGGACATCATAATCCAAAGCCAATTTTCTATTCTCGTGGTGTTACCAGTGCTAACGGTGTTAAAGTAGTGGGGAATAATCACCTCAAATTCCGTGCATTACAAGCAAACTTCATTATAGATGCAATCGGATTCAATCTAGGTGATAAAATTGCTTTGTGTACCGGAGGGAAGCCATTCACAATTGCATATACAGTTGAGGAAAATACATATAACGGTACAACCACACCGCAACTTTCCATTAAAGATGTTCGTGCAGACTAAGTAATTAAAAATAAGAATTTTAAGATTTTTTTACAAAATCTATGAAGATGTAAGCCCTGATTCCTTATAAAAAGAGTCAGGGTTTTTTGTTAGGATAATGTATGATTGATAATGTGTATGTATGTAAGTGTTGAGACAAAATAATCGTCGTAATTATATAAAGTCTAATAAATATTTACAATTATTGAAAGTAAATCTCTTGTAGGTCAAGGCAGGTGCTACACCTGCCTTTCATTAAATGCCAAATAATATACGTAAGTGTAAATATTGCGGTCTATTTGCGAGCATAGTTTCGTAAAAAGGTATTGTAGCCGAAGGCAGGTGTAGCACCTGCCTTGACCTAAATGACATTGAAAACAAAGACTTGTCTCTGTCACCCTGAACCCGGGTTCAGGGTCTATTGCTGTTCGGTCATGCAAATTTCGATGCGCTAGTTCATACGTGCTAACGGAGATGCTGAATCGAGTTCAACATGACAGGGCGCTCATTTGTATTAGCATTTTATGAGATGTCATTTACAGCTTGTCGAAGTATCTAACACTTGCCAATTTTTGAACCAAGTAATTTCCTGAATTTAATAGTTCGGTTGTTTTAGTCATATCACTTACTTACTTAAGCGACAAGTGATGTGCAGTGTGTCTCTAAACTTTGGTTTTTACGTTTTGTTATACCTTCATTTATGTCAAACTCCATTAAAACTACAATGACACTTGCCAAATATTACGAAATAGCAATATTGGATTTCTATGTAACGAAGTGCTGTTATCATACCATTACGAAATGGTAACAATACTAGACTCGTTAAGCTGAAATATAGAGTTTAAATGTGTAATATTATGAAATAGAAATACTTGTTAAGAATTTCTAAGATGAAATGGGTTCGAGAATTGTCAATATTACCAAATGGTAATATTAAACCACACACTTTACATCCCCTTTGTAAATTCACTTCTCCTTAATTTCGCACTGAATAGTTTAGGTGATACAAGCGAAATTTACCTGACTCGATTCAATTCAATAAGAATATCTGCAAGTTCAAATTATTTTTAATAAATTGTTAGGAAGAAAATGTCTGTTTCTACTTTGCAAAAAAACATCGTTTTGTGTGTTACTGTAGTTATGTGCTGTTTGGTAATGCTGACGAATGTACGTGCACAATCTACTGAGCAAAAACCTGTCGAAAAACCGGCAGAGAAAAAATGGTATGAAAAAATCAGCTTGCGAGGTTATACACAAGTGCGTTATAATCGTTTGCTCGAAACAAATTCATCGCTGAAGTGTGAGCAGTGTGACCGTTCTATTGGGGAAAACGGCGGGTTTTTTATTCGCAGAGCGCGCCTGGTGTTTAGCGGTCAAATATCAAACAATGTGTATTTCTATATCCAACCGGATTTTGCTACCAATGCTGCAACTTCATCATCGGCATCGGGATTGAATTATGCACAGCTGCGTGATGCATATTTTGATCTTTCTTTGGATTCTCTGCGTGAGTTCCGTTTTCGTATCGGACAAAGTAAAATTCCATTTGGATATGAAAATACACAGTCTAGTCAAAATCGCTTACCGCTTGACAGGTCGGATGCACTTAACAGTGCCGTTCCTAATGAACGAGATTTAGGCGTATTTTTCTACTGGGCACCAGCTCATGTCCGAAAACTTTATTCTAAATTAGTGCAAGACGGATTGAAAGGTACGGGAGATTATGGTGTGGTCGGTTTGGGAACTTTTAATGGTCAAACACCAAATAAATCCGAAGTTAATAATATGCTTCACTATGTAGGCAGATTAAGTTACCCTCTTGAAGTAAGCGGTCAGGTTATAGAGCCGGGTATCCAGGTGTATACAGGTAAGTATCTTGTGGAAAGTGTAAATTCAGGTACAAAAACTAACGGCAGCTACCTTGATGAAAGAGTAGCTGTAACTATTAATGTTGCACCAAAGCCATTCGGAGTATTAGCAGAATACAACTGGGGGCATGGACCGAAGTTTCATTCAAAGACAGCAGGAGATACTACAACTTTCAATCGTATTGAAAGCTCTGCATTAAAAGGTGGCTTTGTAACAGTATGCTATCGTATTGATGAGTTGGGGCAAACATTTATCCCATTTGTTCGCGCTCAATATTTCAACGGTGGTAAAAAACAGGAAACAGATGCACGTTCGTATATAGTACACGAGTATGAAGTTGGTTTGGAATGGCAACCTGTTCCTGCTTTTGAGCTTACAGCAATGTACACCATGTCTGATCGTGCTACGGGTGACGGTAAGATATTTGATAATCGTCAAAAAGGAAATTTGCTTCGTTTGCAAGCACAGTTTAATTATTGATTTTTTTGAAAGTAAATAGAAGACCTGTGGAGCTCTAAGCACCGACAGGTCTTCTTTTATTTAGCTAGTGATAACTACTTCTCTACTTCAAACATTTCTACAGTCATTCTACAAAATACTTTCTCGTAGTGCTGGACAAAATCAACTTAACATTCTTACGCATCCAACGCTCCATCTGCCAATACTTCCAATACTTCCAATAAAGCACCTGAATAAACGCACAATTCCAAACGCGTTTTCACGATAAGTTCTCATCAAAATTCATACAGTTTAGGTATGATTCTTTTCCAATCAACTGCTCAGCGTGTGGATAATCTGTATCCAAAAAAAATACATATTAAGTACCGGGACTGATTAAATTGAAACATTTAGTCCTGTCATTCTGAGTTCCAGATAGTCGCCGAGCCGCCTACAAAATAATACAATGACATAAAAAATAAGACAGTTTCCTTCTGTCATTCTGAAGGAGTCTTCGACTGAAGAATCTCCGTAAGAACGTGAAAATCTGCTGGACGGATGTGCATA
>CAZGNO010000147.1:0-6035 GCA_964527785.1 uncultured Chitinophagaceae bacterium | reverse complement strand
CTGTAAATGACATCTCTTAAAATGGTAGTACAATTTAGTGTCCAGTCATGCTGAACTTGATTCAGCATCTCCGTATGTACGTCGAAATTAGCACGACCAATCAGCCACGGAGACCCTGAATCGAGTTCAGGGTGACAGGGGTTAATATTTTTATGTCATTGTATATTTTGCAGCTGGCTCTGCGGCTGTCAGGAACTCTGAAAGACAATTGCAACTATTTTATTTTCAATTCAACTACATTATTTTGCATTTGGCTCGGCAACTGCCATGAACTCAGATTGACAGGGCTATATACTATGTCAATCTATTTTGTAATCATATTTACGGTGCAGTAAAAGCTGAATTATTCAAATATGTTTCATCGGTCAATGTTTTAAGGAATGCAATTATGTCTGCTTGAGCTTGGGGACTAAGATTCAGTCCGCCCGGCTCCAAATTGAAATGCAAAGCCGGATCTACTGTTGAAGATTGCTTTACACCTTGATTATAATGCTTTATAACCTCCTCAAGTGTTGAGATACGCCCATCGTGCATATATGGGGCAGTTACCGAAATATTACGAAGTGAAGGAACTTTGAATGCTGCTCTGTCTCGCGGATTATTTGTAACAGTAAACCGCCCCTGATCAGTAAAATTAGCTTCTTCATCCAGACCATTATTCATATACTTGTCATTGGTAAAATTAAATCCTGCATGACAATGGAAACACTCTGCACCTTTCACATCATTTTCTGTGTTGAATAATATTCGTCCGTTTTCTTCTGCTTGTGTAAATGTTGCTTCTTTCCGCATTACTTTATCAAATTTGGAATTACCTGAAACAAGCGTAAACATGAACTGCTCCAAGGCAAGCGAAATCCGATAGGAAGAAACTGAATCGGTTCCAAAAGCTCGAATAAATTGCTCCTTATATGACGAAGACGACGAAATTTTAGTCACTACATTTTCGAGTGTCTCGTTCATTTCGAGTGGGTCTTGGATTGGTTTTAGCGATTGTTCTCGTAAACTTGCTGCTCTTCCATCCCAAAAGAACCCCCTTTTATGCCATGCTAAGTTGACAATGGTCATCGCCTGACGTTTGCCGGGTAAATTTTCTACGCCAATGCTAAACCGCCGAATGTCAGAGAACCCGTCTTTTTGCTGATGACACGAAGCACACGCCTGGGTTCCGTCTTTGGATAATTGCTTATCGTAAAATAGCATTCGACCAAGTTTAACTGTTTGTACTGTAAGTTTATTATCACTTGGCAACTGTGGTGCGGGTAGTCCCTGAACGTCCAGAATGAAGGATGTAGTATCGAGTTTTACCGACTGGGTTGGTTCGGATGTAGTTGAATCACCGCATGAAATAAGCACAGCTACATAGACGAAGCACAGCAAAGCTAAAGGAAGACGTCTTTTGTACATAAGATTTAGGGTTTGAATTTTTTGTTTTGAATGAATGATTCATCTGTTAATGATTTGAGGAATGCTATCAGATTACTTTTCTCTTGATTACTAAGGTTGAGCGGTCTGACAAGCGGATTTTTATGAGCATGGGGTTTACCGCCACTATTGTAATGCTCGATAACTCCTTCTAATGAAGTGATAGAACCATCGTGCATATATGGAGCAGTTATTGAGACATTACGAAGAGAGGGTACTTTGAAGAGGGCACTGTCTTTTTTATTAAGAGTCAGCCGGTAACGACCCGGATCTTTATAATATTGATACAACCCGTTATTTTCAAATGAATAACTCGTAAGATTAAACCCGCCGTGGCAATTCCCACATCCCAAACGCTCACTAAAAAAAAGTGTTTTCCCTGCAATTTCTTCTGAATTAAGGGCAGTTGTTTTTCCTTGATAAGTAAATTGGTCGTATCCGGAATTTCCGCTTAGTAGCGTTCGTTCAAAACAAGCGAGGGCACGAGTAATCACATAATAATCGGGTTTTCTATTGTAAGCAGCTTTGCTTTGAACGATATAACTACTGTCCTTGTTCATTCTATCAGCAACTTCAAGAAGATTCGAATCAAACTCGTTATGTTCCGAAATAGGTACTTCTACTTGCATTTCGAGTGTTGGCACTCCCCCTTCGCGCAGGAAATAGGGGTGATATGCTACATTAGCAAGTGATGATGTATTGCGCGTGCCTGCTTGATTTCTAATTCCTAAACTCGTCGGTTTATTATCGGCAAAGGCAAACTCCTGCTTGTGGCAGGACGCGCATGAAACCGTATTATCATCAGAAAGTATAGAATCAAAGAACAATCGCTTCCCTAAGGCAACCCTACTTGGAGTTGTTTCGTTATCAACCGGAAAATTCGGTTGAGGAAATCCGACGGGCACAGAAAGCAGCGGCTCGTCTTCTGTTATCTGCTTACTTGTCTCGGAACATCCCATTCCGCCAAATAAACAAAGCAAAAGAAAAACACGTAGAAATTTCATACAATTTGTAAAAATCAACGAACTACACTTATTGTATTTCGGGCAATCACTTTTCCTTTTTGAATAACTTTAACACCATACATTCCTGAAGGAAGGTCAATTTGCAGCGATACGTTTCCATCGGTCATTGATGCGCTTATGATATTTTCTCCAAGAATATTTGTCAGAATTACATCTGCATCCATATTTTCACCCATTGAAACCACTACCAGATTCCGCGCCGGATTGGGGTAAATGGTCATTGGGACTTGCTTCGTGTTTTCATCAATAGAATTAACCACAGGTTCGGAAAATACATTTTTGCCAAAATTTGACATCATTTGTGCAGGAATACCCTCTGTTCCATGTTCAACCATTTCCGTTGATACATCAATATCTTTAATGAGGTTTTTATACTCTGCATTAAGAGTTACCGATATTACGCCTTCACCTTCTGACCTACTTTTTACATTCATTTTGACAGGAGTATATATTTCGTCTCCAAACGAATGAATTTGAAACCCAATTGTTGCAGTATCGGTGAGCGTTCTTGCTCTACCCTCAAATGTAACAAAACGATACCCTGCAGTCCAGCCCCAATGCATTGTGGGAGATTGAGGAGAAAGAGGACTGGATGAAGGATACGAAGAAGGGTCTAAATGATTGGTAGCGGGATCAACTCCCAATGAGAACTCAATTGCCTCTATTGAATTGACATCATACACGCCTAGTTCAAATCTTGTATTATCGCCTATTGTCGGCAAAGTATTTGCAACATTCACAAGAATGTACTTACCCTTAGCTTCGGTAATTTTTCCACCGTCGTGAGTAATTTTAATACCGGAGATATAATATCTGAGCATTGAACATTTGAATAAAGATTTGCCATCAGGGGCAGTCGTCATATAGTCCGAAACGAACTTTTTGCCATCCAAAAGATGATTGAATTTCAATATGACCGTGTTTTCAGCAACGGCAGTGAGTGTAGTGAGCAAAAGCAGTAGTAGTATTAGTTTTTTCATGGCTATTTATCAATAGAATGAAGATGTACAATGGACGTATAAATGTATTAACGCTCAATAAACTGCAAAATTGCGGAATGGCAAGGGATTATGCAAGTTTTTATAGTAATAAAGCGAACCGTTTGGTCCGCTTTATTACATTTCATGTATGGAATACTATTACAATCACTCAAACCCCGCCATAATCCTCATAATCTCCGTCTGATGGTCGTGTGATTCCCATTCGCTCTCCACATTCTCTATTGCTATAAGTTTATTAATTATCACATCCTGCTTGCGCCCTTGTGTCTGCGCATCGTGATACGGTATATCACTGAACGTAACCATAGAATAGAGGGAATTGAAGCGGTCAGGGAATTGCTCATGCAGAAGCCGTTCGATTTTTTTACGACGGAGGAAGGTCGGGTCGGCTACCTTATCACGCATTTCCACGAAATTTTCGAGTGCAAGCTCGGCGATAGCATCGGTATTTGGTTTACGCAGGTTTTCAAATTCTTTGAATGCTGCCTCCCAATTATCAGGGTGGCGGTCCAAACATTCATCTAGAACCGTGCAATCTTCAAACCCCGCGTTCATCCCCTGTCCGAAGAACGGAACAATCGCGTGAGCAGCATCGCCGATAAGCAGTGCCTTATCCTTATACGCCCATGGGAACGACCGGACGGTTACAAGTGACGACGTAGGATTATGCGCAAAATCATGAAGCAAGGTCGGCATAAGCGGAATAACATCAGGAAATTCTTTCTCAAAAAAAGCCAGTACATCAGCATCCGTTACAAGCGAAGCAAACGACGGCTCACCCTCGAACGGGAAAAACAGAGTACAAGTAAAACTGCCGTCAAGGTTCGGCAGTCCGATAAGCATATACTGCTTGCGGGGCCAGATATGAAGTGCGTTTTTGTCGAGTTGGAAACCGCCATTTGGGGCAGCAGGAATGTTCAATTCCTTGTAGCCGTGTTCGATATACGATTGTGAATAATTGAAGCGGTCATTTTTACTCATTTTATCGCGGATTGCCGAAAAAGCACCGTCCGCCCCAATAATGCAATCTGCCTCAATAAACAAACGTTTATGAGTAAGGTTATCCTGAACAACAAGTGTCGCCGAGTCCAGCTCAACATCTAGCACCCGTTGGTTGAATGAGATTGTAAGATTCGGCAGCCCTTCAGCGCAATCCATCAGTGCAACATTTATTCCCCGACGCGATACGGAATTAATTGCCTGATTGTCCATACCGTATTGCTGAAAGGTTTGCTCACCTGAAACAGAATGCATCATTCTTCCGCGCATTGGTATTGCTACCTTGAGAATATCCCTGTCTATCCCTGCTCCTGCCAGCCCTTTAAGTCCGCGGTCTGAAAGTGCAAGATTTATCGAACGTCCTGCACTAATCGGCTCGGTTCTCATATCCGAGCGACGTTCAACAATATGAACCTTATGTCCTTTTTTTACTAAATACACACCGACGAGCGAACCGACCAGTCCTGCACCTGCGATTGTTATTGTTTTCATAGGGTTAAAGGAGTTTATGAATCAATCTTATTTTGATTAAACTGGCTTTACATGGAGAAATCCCCCGCTCCCGCTTTGACGGGCAGGGCAATTAAGTCCTGTTCTTCAATCCCACATCTATCCTTAGATCACCTCGAAGGATTTTTTTTGTGACCCACTCCGTTAGGGAGAGGGCAGATTGATGGTCAACATGACAGAATGTATTTCGGAACATAACAGCCCTGCTCGAACTTGGCTCTTTCATTTCATTATAGAATAGTGCAATGATTATTTCTTAAAGCTATAATCATTTAATTCTATCTTCCCAAATTGAGGTGCTACCTCAGCTATCCACCCGATACCCTTTGCGTAGTAATTATCGTATGTGGTATATGTCTGCCACTGATCAGAACCGAATTTAGTATAGCCAATCGTATGAATATTAATTACATCAGAGTATGTAGTAGCTCCAATAGTATATGTAGTACCTCTTTTTGCGGTTATATTAACCAAACGAACAGGTAATCCTTGGGAAGTAACACCTAAAATCACCATAGAATCACCAACTGCAAGACCAAAATCAGCAAATTGATATTCAGTATTCTCATCAATATTGAGTGCATTTGCCCCCAAATTGTACAAAATATTATTTTCCATTCTGAAATATGACTTTGCGGAATTAGATATGGTAGTGGTCATAGTATTATAGGTCTTTCCGTTCTTGATTTCGCTTGGTCCCATAGTATAACGAACAGGACTGGGGTATGAAGCGATATTCGAAGTGTATTCGAACCAATATCCTTCTTGAATAGGATAATAGCTCTGGCTTTGGTCAACTTTTTCTTCGGATATTGGATCAGTCGAATTGCTTTTGCATGACCCTAAAACAGCAATCACAACAAAAAATGCTAAGGTAAAAATGCTTTTCTTCATAAAAACTCTTAAAAAAGTAAAAAAATATAAAATAATAAGAACCGAATATTTTAGAGGTAATTGATAAGATACAATTCAATATGGTTATTACAACTATCTTTTAGAATATATTTTTGTTTGATAGTCAATGAAGTCGTTTAAACTTTGGTAATCATTAAGAAGGCAGCAATGAAATGCCAGT
>CAZGNO010000146.1:0-6475 GCA_964527785.1 uncultured Chitinophagaceae bacterium | reverse complement strand
TCTTCGGTCTAAGAATCCCTCAGAATGACAGCAATTTGATTTTTCAATTAATTTTACCCTGGTACTTACTATTGAAATATTACATCATTTTTCAATGAATATCCTGATAATAATTTGAATACGCAAACTAAGTACACCCTCTAATTCAAATGAACGAATGCAGCGTTATTAAATGGAAACTTACGGGTACTTCTTATAGGCAAAGGGTGGTTTTTACTTATATTGCACTCTATTACAAGCGTAACTCAATTACAAAACTTTGACGAGCGATTCGACAACCATTTATCAATGAACCCAAAAGAGGATTACTCTATGAAACAAGTTTTTATGGTTTTGTTGGTGTTTGTGGCGGTACTGCAAGCCGGTTTTTCGGAAATGCCACGCCTTGTTGTTGTTATTTCCTACGACCAAATGCGGGGTGATTATCCTGACAGATGGGAAAAATTGTGGGGCAAAAAGGGATTTAACCGCTTACGCAAAGAAGGAAGGGAATACCCAAATTGTTACTACGACCATGCCAATAATATGACTTGTCCGGGACACTCTATAATAATGTCCGGATGCTATCCGGCAAAAACAGGGATTGTATCAAACGACTTTTACGACAGAAAACTGGAGAAGCATTGCTATTGTGTTCAGGGAATAAAAGATGAAAATGGAATCAAGGCAGAAGATATGCGCTCGGCAGAATTAATGATAAAAGGAACATTGGGTGATTTTCTTCAAAACTATTCACCTAAAAGTTTGGTAATGAGTATAGGGTTGAAAGACCGAGCCGGAATTCTTATGGCAGGTCATTTGGCAAAAACTGTATTGTGGTACGATGAAAATAGTAATGGCTTTACAACCGCCCAACCCTACACCTATCCAAAATGGCTTGCTGCATGGAATAAAAAGAACAGTGCTCTCGGCTATGAGAATAAAATTTGGAATAAGGAAATTCCCGATTCAATCGGCGCAAAGGATAATATACGGTGGGAAGGTGATTTTGCAGGTGGTGGCAAGGTGTTCCCTCATACTATTCCGTCATCAAAGGATAACAATTTTACGGAAGCATTTTTGGTAAGTCCTTTTTCAATGGAATATTTGTTTTCCGGTGCAAGAGCGATGATAACAAAAGAAAAATTGGGAAAGGATGAAAATACAGATTTGTTTCATATAGCTGTTTCCACTACAGATTTTTGCGGTCATGTCTTCGGACCCGACAGTAGGGAAATAGAAGAAATGTATGTTCAAACTGATAGAATTTTGGGTGAGTTTATTGATTATCTTGATAAATCAATCGGAAGAAAGAAATATGTAATCGTAGTAACTTCCGACCATGGTGTAGGTCCGATTCCTGAACTTCTTAATGAGCAGGGGAGAGTCAAGATTGATGCCGGAAGATTAAAAAAGGATGTAATGCTGCGGTCAATGAATGAATACCTGTCGAAGATTTTTTTACCTTCAGACTCAAAAGAACTGCTAATTGAACGAATCGAGGTACCGTCTATCTTTATAGATCGCGATCTCATTTCAAAATTTCAACTGAATATTGAAACTGTGGAGGACTCACTCGTTGAATTTACCAAAAAAATGGAAGGTATGAAATATGCCGCTTCGCGTCGTAAGCTGATGAGAGACAAGCCCTCAGATTGGGAAGAAGAAGTGTGGAAGTTAGTAAAGAATGATATGTATTTCGATAGAACCGGTGAGGTGATTGTGTATCCAAAACCATATTGGATTTTCGGAAAGAACCCTGCAACGCACGGAACAATGTATAATTATGACCGCTATGTACCGCTTATACTGTTCGGCGGAGATATAAATCCGGGAGTATCCCTCGAAAAGGTATCACCTGCTGATATTGCACCTACGCTCGGCAATAAACTCGGAATAGTGCTTCCTACTATAGACGGGAATGCGCTTGATGCCTGGAAAAAGCAATCGGAAAAATAATCTGTAAATATATGCTTACATAAACCCTAAGCGTTCTTTTTCGGTAATCTGAATCAATTTGTGGTGACGAAGAGTAGAGAGTCCGGCTTGTACAGTAGCAAAGTTCATTTGCAAATCTGTCTGTGCTTTTAACGTAAGTAATCCTCCTTTGAGCGGTCGTCTTGCTTTTTGATGGAGGGATTCAGTTAGAATGGGTTTGATAAGCGTTTCATCAAGATGAAAAACACTAGCAATAGCTTTGGCGAAATCAAAGCGCGAGATCCAATCTGCTCCACCAATATTAAATGTACCCTCTCTTTTTTTTCTAATTATCTTGATAACAGCTAACGCAATATCATCTGTCAAAGTCGGATTTGATATTTGGTCAGTAACCACACCGAATGGTTTGCCTTCCTCAAGATTAGCTAAAGTCCATTCTACAAAATCCTTAGAATCAAATGAAGAGAATCCATACACAACATTTGTTCGTATAATCGTATGCGAAACTGTAGCTGCCTTACAAGCATTTTCAGAGGCAAGTTTTGTTTTCCCATAATATGAAATTGGATTTGGTATGTCATTCTCCGAGTATGGTCCTTTTGTTCCGTCAAAAATATAATCTGTTGAAAAGTGAATAAGATGGGCGTCAGTAATTTTACACATTCTTGCAATATATTCCACAAGTGAAACATTTGCTTCCCACGCTGATTTGTGTTCTGTTTCACACCTGTCTACATTGGTCATAGCAGCGGCATTGATAACAATAGTAGGCAATTCTTTCAAGAAAATGCTTTTGAGGTCTTTCGGCTGAGAGTAATCAAGGGGATAGTATGATATGGAATCAGTTTGAAGAAATGTGCTGTAAGAAGATGAAACAAGTATGATTTGCCAAGATGTTTCGGCAGAGATAAGCCGAATAAGTGCTTGTGCTGTTTTACTGCCGGCTCCGATAATAAGTATTCTATGGCTATTTTGATTCATGGTAACTGTTAAATTATTCTGATATTGAGTGCTTAGAAAGATTTTGAACAATAGTTTGGGCAAGAACGAAGTCTAATTGGGTTGTAATTTTAATATTGTTTTCTTCACCGTCAATAGTATGGACAATTCCCCCTGACAATTCTACTACACTTGAATCATCCGTAGTGACTAATGAGTGAACGTGAGCAAATTGATAGGCATTCATAATCACTTCACGACGGAATCCTTGCGGAGTTTGAGCAGCACCAAGCTCAGAACGATTAAGAGTGCTTAGGACTGTATTGTTTTTGGAAAGTTGCTTAATTGTATCCTTTGGTGAAACAACGGGTATTGCTGCACCAAATTCTATGGCATAATTTATGATGGCAACAATAAGTTCATTCGATGCAAATGGACGCACTGCATCATGAACAAGTATTACATCAGCTTCCTTTGCTGTAGGAGTTTCGAGAGCTGCTTGCACGGAAAGATGCCGTTCGCTTCCTCCGGCAACGATATGCTTGACTTTGTCAATTGCATAACTTATTATAAGAGATTCTATTAATTCAAATTGCTCTTGAGATGCTGCAATGATTATGGAATGGATGTTTGGATTATCATTAAAGAGCTTGAGAGTATGAATTAAGATAGGTATTCCATCAAGCAAAGTGAATTGCTTGGGGACATTTGTATTGAATCGTTTGCCCGTTCCGGCTGCAGGAATAATGACCGATGTATGCACCTAATGATTCTCCAAATTTGTTTTGCTGATGAAATACCACAGCAAAGGTACAAAATAATTGCTAAAGAATAGTTTTATAGTCTAATGAATATAAGTCATCGAGAGACACTCAAATGTTTTTGTAATGAACAAGCTTCACTTGAGTCAATAGAAGCAGGTCAGCATACCGGTTTAAGCTATTAATTTCTAAAAAAACTGACATATAAAGGCAATAAAACCGGATTATACTAAAAAATAGTATGGAAAAGGTGTCAAATTGTAGTACATTTGAAGTACGATAAACTGTAATATATGGATATATTGTAATGTTTATATGGTATTTACATTGTTTTACACTCTGCAAACTACAAAAAAAGTGTGCGGAAAGCAGATTATTTTTTGCAAAATCAGGGAACTTTTTGGATTGAGGTTAGTATAAGTGCTTTGAAAATATTAACGCAAAAATTTAATAGGAAATAGAAGTATTGATTTCATTTTTAATGTACTATTTTGGAGAATCTTTTATGAAAACGGCGTCCATGTTGTTGAAAGCAACGTTACTCGCTTTGATGCTCACTCTGGGCAGTGTCGAAACTAAGGCACAAATCCAGGTCACCGTCGGTACCCAAACCACCAATGTTGGGTGGTTTGTAGGTCCATACAGTCGTTGGTACTGGTCACAGCACCAGCAATATCTTGTTCTTGCATCCGAATTATTGGCTGCCGGAGCTGTCCCGGGAGATTTAACAGGTATGGCTTTCAATGTTGCTACCCCGCAAAACCAGAACAGCCCCTTGACGAATTTCTCTATCAAAATGAAAATGACATCAGCTACCGCTGTTACAAATCCGTTTGATATGAATGGATTTACGGAAGTTCAAACACTAGGTAGTCTGTATGTAGGAAATACCGGCTGGTTCCAGCACGATTTTACAACTACCCTTTTTTGGGACGGTGCTAGCAATCTTATTATTGATCAATGTAGTTATAATAATAACTATATTGGCGAGTTTGCTTCTGTATGGTGCAGCCCGAATCCGGGAGGTATGAGTGCGCCAATGGCATATAGATATACTGATGGTGTTAACCTTTGCACACAACCAAGTAATTACGGTACATACCCATACCGTCCTCAAATGAGATTTGATATTCGCCCTGCCGGTATTCAAAACACATTCCCGCGCAGTGGTCGTATAGTAGGAATGCCTGACAGCAGTTTGCTTTATTACAATACAATTTATGATGGAGCAAATACTACCGCACCTGCTAATTCACGTCCGGGAGCTACATTTGCCAGCATACCCGGATTTACTACTACATTTACATATACAATTACCGGTCCTTTACCAAGTTCAAATGTTGTATATCGCGGCTTGAGTGCAACCGGTCAAACAACAATGAATGCTCCTGCTAACGGCGGAAGATACTTTATTCCAAATGCTGACGGTGTACTTGCCAATCCGAGTTCACCGGCTACCCCCAATGGTACAGGGTATATGAATACAGCCGTCCCTCCGAATTTGGGTGGAACATACCGTTTGACAGTAGTTGCAACTACTACGAAGGGTGCTACCAGTTTTGTTCAGAATACAGTTAATGATTTCGTTATTGCGCTTGACCGTGATATGTCTGCTTTCGGGCTTACTCGCCCGCTTCCTAAAAAACAGCAGATTTATTTCAAAGGTTATAACATCCCAGTTACAGGAATGTTTAAAAACGTAGGTCTTCAGAACGTAATGTCGTACAAAGCAATTGCAGAAATACGCAGTGCTTCAACCAATACATTAATTCGTAGAGAAGAAATTGTACGTACTACTACCAATGGTTTACCGCCTGCCGGTTTGGTATCCGGTCAGATTGACGAATTTGATATGCTCAGTTTCAATTCGATTCAAGCTGATTCATTCAAAATCAGTATTTGTGCTGAACTTTTAGACCCGGTTCCGGATCAGCAATCATTCAATGACTGTTTCCCACTGGCATCTGCTCCTTCGTACACATTTTTGGTAAGAAATTTGGTGGATTACGAAACAGTCAGTATTCTAAGTCCTCAAAGCGGTATATATTCCGGACGCCCTACATCTCCAAGTGCCTTAATCGCTAATAACGGTTTGGCAGCTGAGGCGGTGCCGGTATTCCTTAACATAACACTTCTCAATCCACCTACTCCGATTGTTGTTAACGAGTTTGTTCAATTAGAAGTTCCTAACGGTATTTTTAATACTTCATTAGTAACATTCCCATCATTTACTCCTCCATCTGCCGGACAGTATCAAATCTGTGTTAAAACAGCACAACAAGGAGATGAAGTCCAAGCTAATGATGAAAAATGTATAACTATAACAGTTCTCGATAAACTGGCAGGTGATTATACTGTTGGCGCAACCGGAAATTTCCCAACAATTCAGGCTGCAGTTGATGCGCTTTATCAGCGTGGCGTTCGCGGTCCTGTCCGTTTCTTACTCATAGACGGTTTCTATTCCGTAGGTAACACTTCATTGCCCGGACAGCCCGCATTGGATCTTTCATCGAATATTATCGGAATGAACTCCACCAATACGGTGACATGGATTGCAAATCCAACTTCGACAGGTCTCTCTAAAGCCGGTGTTGTTATTCAACTCAACAGTGGTAATGGTGTCGGTGTACAATTAGGACAGTCATCTTCTCCTACCAATACTTTTGCAGTTCAATTAGAGTTTGCTACAAAAGAAAATGCAAACTCACCGGGGTATATGACATTCGATGGTGGTGCTCAAAAATCATTAAAATTCCTTTTGAAAACTGCTGCAAATCGTCGTGCAGTATTCAACTTGAGTCGTCGTGCATATAACAATACAATCAAGAACTGCTTGATTGAAATGGATCCAAGTACAC
>CAZGNO010000145.1:0-6480 GCA_964527785.1 uncultured Chitinophagaceae bacterium | reverse complement strand
AGCTATTCGAATAATACGATTATTTTTGTCCCCCTACTTACTTAATTTCCAAAAAATAGATTCGTACAGCAAAAGACACAATAGTTCTATTGTGTCTTTTTTTGATAAAATTTGAGATTACTATATTTCGTACTGTTTCTTCATTGAAGCATAACACTTCCCGTTCCCATTGAATTTTTGTAATTTTGCCGCATGACTACCAAACAAACCCCCCTAATGCGGCAATACAGCCAAATTAAACAGAAAAATCCTGATGCAGTCCTCCTTTTTCGAATGGGAGATTTTTTTGAAACATTCGAGGGTGATGCAGAGATTACTGCTCGTGTCTGTGGAATTACACTCACCAAACGTAATAATGGTGAAGCAGGTGAAGTTCCTCTGGCAGGATTCCCTCATCATCAACTGGATAATTATCTCCCGAAACTTGTTCGAGCAGGATATCGTGTAGCAGTCTGCGAGCAGCTCGAAGACCCAAAACTTGCCCGGGGAATTGTAAGGCGCGGCGTGGTCGAAGTAGTTACACCCGGTGTAGCAATGAATGACAAGCTGTTAGATTCCAAGCATAACAACTACTTAGCCGCATTGTACTTTTTCGCTCAAAAATCGGGTGAAATTTTGGCAGGACTTGCGTGTGTGGATGTCTCAACAGGACAATTCTTTACTTCCGAAGTGCATATTCAAGAGTTGGGGGCATTGCTTGAAACGCTCACTCCCGCAGAAATCATTGTAAGTAAACCCCAGCATAAGGAGATTACCGCTCATTTGGATACACTTTCAATTTCGCCGGTTATAACACGGCTGGAAGACTGGATTTTCGACCGGCAATTTGCTACTGATAATTTACTTCGTCACTTCAAAACTACTTCATTGAAGGGATTTGGAGTAGAAATGCAAACCGCAGGGCTTGTTGCTGCCGGTGCGGCTCTGCATTATGTTTCTGAGACGCAGCAAGGGGGTGCCTCACAAATCAAACGGATGAATGTTTTTAATCCATCTGAATTTATGACTTTGGATTTTGCCACACGCCGTAATTTAGAGATAATTTTCTCGATGAATGATTCAGGTCGCGAAGGTACATTAATTTCAATTTTGGATAAAACCAAAACCCCGATGGGCGGACGTTTGTTTAAGCAATGGATTACCAGGCCTCTCCGAGCAGTTGAACCGATTAAGCGTCGGCTTGATGCAGTTCGTGCATTAGTTGAAAATGACAGCAGTTCAGATTATCTGCGAAGTGAGATGTCAGAAATTGGAGATATTGAACGTTTGATTTCTAAAATTTCGACAGGAAGAGCTAACCCCCGCGACGTAGTTTCACTGAAAAAAAGTTTGCAGAAAATCCCTTCGATTCGTTCGATTCTATCAGATATAAACTCTCCTACACTTCAAGCTCTTGCTAATGCTTTGCAGCCGCTTGATGAGGTAGTGCGAATGATTGAGTTGGCTTTAGCTGATGATATATCGTCACAGCTTGGTTCGGGTGCGTGTTTTCGTGAAGGGTTCTCGGTTGAGATTGACACATACCGCGAAGCGATGTATTCAGGAAAGAATTGGATTGCCAATTATCAGGCAACCGAGCGCGAAACATCGGGGATTCCATCACTTAAAGTGAGTTTTAATAATGTTTTTGGTTATTATATAGAAATCAGTAATACTCATAAAAGTAAAGCACCGACACATTATGACCGCAAACAAACAATCTCTACCGGTGAACGATACACCACTCCTGAACTCAAAGAAATTGAAACCAAAATCCTAACAGCAGAAGAAAAAATATCTGAAGTTGAACAGCGATTATTTGTGGAACTCCGAGCCAAAATTGCTGAATATACTGATCAAGTTCAAGTACTGGCAGCGCGGATTGCTGCATTGGACTGTCTGTTAAGTTTTGCTCACGTAGCAAGGGAATATGATTATTGCGAACCAAAAATTGATGAATCCGCCACATTAGCAATAACAAACGGACGGCACCCTGTTGTAGAGCGTGTTTTGCCTCTCGGTGAACACTTCTCACCGAACAGTACAACCCTATCAACAGAATCGGAACAGATTCATATTATTACTGGACCGAATATGTCCGGTAAATCATGCTATCTGCGACAAGTCGGCTTGATTGTTCTACTTGCTCAAATCGGCTGTTACGTTCCGGCGACATCAGCGCATATTGGTATTGTTGATAGGATTTTTACAAGAGTTGGGGCTCAGGATAATATTACAGCCGGTGAAAGTACATTTCTGGTGGAGATGCAAGAAGCGGCAAATATTCTCAATAATGCTACGAGTAAAAGTTTAATTTTACTTGATGAGGTAGGGAGAGGGACAGCTACATTCGACGGAATTTCAATTGCTTGGGCGATTGCCGAATACTTGCATGAAAACACCGGAGCAAAGACGCTTTTTGCTACTCATTATCATGAATTGAACGACCTCGCCGGACAGTTCGAGAGGATTTGCAATTATAAAGTTGAAGTGCAAGAAATTGGTAACTCGGTCATTTTTACACATCGTGTTCTCAGCGGTTCCAGCGACCATTCATTTGGAATCCATGTGGCACAAATGGCTGGTCTGCCGGCTTCGGTGATAGAACGTGCTACCGAAATTCTAAAGGATTTGGAACAAAAAGGTGATAAAAATATTGTTGTTTCAACACCTTTAAAAGCTGATAAAAAAGATGATTATCAGCTTTCATTCTTTGAAATTAAGGATGATGCATTGCGTGAGAAAATCCGTAACCTTGACCTCAATCAATTAACCCCAATGATGGCGTTGCAAACTTTGGGAGAATTACAAAAAGAATCAGGTAAAAAGAATAAGCGATAGAGTAAGGTTTTACTTCAAAAATGACTCTTTAAATTTAATGGTTATTCCCTTTGAAGTATAAAAACAGATAAAAAGAGTTCTTATGTAACGTATATTGTAGTAATGTGTTAATCCCGCACGTGAGAACATCGCAATATTGAAAAGTTAAAATTGGAGATAATGAAAAAAAAGTTTGCTTTTCTCAAATTTTACTTGCAATATTGCTAAACTTTAATTGCTAGGTCGTATTTAATGTTTGCTTCGACAATAGATGTCGGGGGACTCACATTCAAAACAGCAGTTAAGTTTAGTAAATTACAATACACACACAAATCAGATTTTTTTCAGTTCAATTTATTTTTTGTTTTATAGGAGTTTTTCTATGAAAAAATTTACAGGTTATGCGATATTGTGCTTGTCACTTATCGCAGTAATGATGTTTATTGGTGGCAGTACGGCAACTGCCCAAAAGCCGATTAAAAGAGTATTGGTCGAAGAAGCGACAGGTTCATGGTGTCAATTTTGCCCTCGTGGAGCTACAAATTTACTTAAAGCTATTAACGACAATCCTGATAAGGTTATTGGTGTTGCTGTTCATAACGGTGATGGAATGAAACTCTCGGATGAACCAATATTTCATGCAGCATATATTGGCGGTTTTCCCGAGATTGTAGTCGATAGAAAACACTTCGCGGAGTCCGATGTACAGGACGATGCAAAAACAAATGGTATGTATGACGAGAGCATTCATGGTCCGGTTAAAACCCAAATAGTTACACCTGCTAAAGTAGCAGTTTCACTCGAAAATCTTATTTACAACTCAGCTAACCGTACTATGACGGTGGATGTAAAAGCTACTTTTGTAGCAACAGTTAGCGGTGACATCCGTTTCAATGTTTATATTGCAGAAGATAGTGTAAAAGGAAGCGGTCAAGGTTGGGATCAAGTTAATGCCTTTGATGGTGTCAATACAAGCCCATGGTATAAAAAAGGTAACCCTATAAAGAATTATTATCATCGTCATGTCCTTCGTGCATGGCTCGGTGGCCCTTGGGGTGAGGCAGGTGTGATACCTTCCACTGTTCAGGATGGCGGAACATATACTAAGTCTTATACTTACAAGATACCGAATAATTTTGATGTCAGCAAAATCAAAGTGATTGGCATAGTACAAATGTATAATTCCGTAGTTGAAAAGCGAGAAGTCCTGAACGCTGTAGAGCAGGGGCTTCTTGAAATTAAACTTCCTTCAATTGCTGTTACCGGTTCTGTTACCGAACCATATCTTCATGCAGCTACCACATCAAAGATTACCAAAAAAGTAACCTTCTCCAATTCAAATAGTACAGACGTTACTGTTGATATTGGTGTTGATATGGAAAACAGTGTAATACCGAGCGGCTGGGTAGCTAAAGTAGATCCAGCAACTGCAACAATTCCCGCCGGAGGAACTTTTGATGCAACCGTTACAATAGAAACAGACGCAAGTTTTGATTATGCTAAAGCGATTGTTACTGCTACTCCAATTGTGCAAGATGCAATTCCTGTTGCAGGTTCTGCAACTGTTTATGCGCTAAGTGAAGGCATTAAGTATGCAGTAATTGAAGGATTTAACTATTTTGCTAAACAACCATTTAGTGAGTCAATGTCGAAAATGTCGTCAATCGGTAAACAAACAAAAATATTCAATTGGGTAAAAGATAAAGAAATTCTTGAGGCATTTAAAGACCAATTTAATGTTTGTGCAATCAGTATTTCAGGTGGGCTTATTTTAGGAGGTACGGCCGACTATGTTACGGGACAACCTTTAGCAGCTGACCCTACTCTTTATCCTGATTATCCTAACTTTGCAAAATATATTAAATCTATTATGGATGCAGGTAAACATATTTTAGTCTCTGTTCCAAATGGATTGTGGTTGAATAAGCAACAAGGTGCTATAAATCAAGATGCAACTAATTTTTATTCTATGCTTGGAGTTGAATTAGGAAAGGAAGAGAAGCATTTTACAACAAAGACTACTACAGAAGGTATATTATATGAACCAACAGCTTTTATTGTTACCGGTGTTAGTAATGAAATTTGTTCAAATTTAACAGGTACAGGAAACAGTGCTGGCGGCTATTATACGTATTGGACAAATAATATGAAACTAAGCCCCGGAAGCAAATCTGTTCCTATTTTCACAGTCGCTGAGAAACCAACAGACATACTTGGGGTTCGTTATGAAGCTACAAATAAAGCACGTGTTGTATTCCTTACTTTCGATATTGGTGCATTCAACAACGACATCATTTCTCAACAAATTGTTGAGAAATCAATTAATTGGCTTGCAGAAGGACTTATTGTTAAACCAAAATTACCGATTATTTCTAATATTGATGATGTTGAATTCGGCGAAGTTGAGTTCATGAAGTCATCGGATAAAACTATAGAGATTACCAATGAAGGTGAAGCAGATTTGGAAATTAAAAAGGTAGAAATTAAAGGAGTCGGAGCAAGTTATTTCAAATACAAGGCTATGTCGTTGCCGGTGACAATTAAACCAGGCGAAAAAATACAAATTACTATCACATTTACTCCTACAATTGAAGATGAAGTTAGTGCAACACTTAGTATTACTTCTACTGATGAAAGAGAAACAACTGGTTCTGAGCTTATAGGAAAAGGAAAAAAACCGGCTACATCTGTATTTACTCCTGCTGACCAAGCAAAAACAATTACAGGTCTAACAGCAGGACCAAATCCTGCTATCAGCAAATCAACAATCAGCTATACAATCAGTGGTGTAGCTGCTCAAGTTGTCGAAATGTATTTAGTTGATATGCGTGGTGCAAGAGTTGCTACACTTGTAGATAACCTATCACTTGCTCCGGGTAGCTATAGTGTAAGTGTTAATGCAGCCGATTTGGCAAGTGGCAGCTACCGAGTTGTAGCTCACACAGCAGTTGAAACAGTACAACTTCCGCTTGTAATCAATCGTTAATCAGGACTGAAGGGGAATGTAAATCCCTTATCTATAAATAAAAAAGAGCTGGATGAAGTTTATCTTTCGTCCGGCTCTTTTTTTGTTTCAAGTTTACTCAAAGTAAATATCATCTGCGTTCAAGTTATGCGGATATGAATTCTGAAGTCATATTTTTTCGTGGCGTTACTGCATTTTTCGTAGAGTAGGGTTTGCAAACCCTACCCTACGGAAAATGAGTTTTACAGATTACTGTAATTCATAATTCAAATTCGTATTAGTTCGGATATGGATTAAGAAGTGTTAGTTCCTATATCTTTACTTTTCGAGTGTAGAGTTCCCAAACCATGTACTAGGGCAAAGGAGTTTCAGTTAACATGGCTTTGTTAAATTACTATATCTTGTCATATGAGATAAAAATCTCTTTGTCAAAATTGGCAATTAATTGAACCCTTCGATGAACTCAGGGTGACGTACCAAGATTGTTATCTTGGGCTTGTCGAAAGGTTGGACACTTACATTCTCCAAGGACTATAATCGTTATTTGTATGTACTCTACTATTCATAACTTTTTTTTATAGAAGCAATACTTAAACAACAATACCTTTAACATTACTATTCTTAAACTAATTTATCATACTACATAGCTTTACCAACATTTTGTACCGACCCCCTAAAAACTGGACATAAATTCTAGTTTTGTTAGTTGTTGATAA
>CAZGNO010000144.1:0-6520 GCA_964527785.1 uncultured Chitinophagaceae bacterium | reverse complement strand
CATGTGTAAATTTGTTGTTGATAAGGTCTAATCAATATAATCTTGCGTAACATCACTTTATAAATTAATTTTGTCCCTGTAAGTAAGGGAACAAAAATAATCGTATTATTCGAATAGCTGTCATTCTGATGGAGTCTTCGACTGAAGAATCTCAGCTATGCACTACAAAAACTGGACTGAACAGCATACGGAGATTCTTCGCTGCCGCTCAGAATGACTGAACTAAATTTAGCAATTTAATCTGTCCCAGTACTTACTTATCAGCGTAATAGAATTGAGAAAGATATTACAATATATAGATTAGAATTAGAGGTAATTACAATGAAAACGATCCTACTTCTTGTTATGGTCAGTATATTTTCTCTTGGCTTTGTAGTAGAAAGACCCTCTAAAAGTTTCTACACTACTTATATAGAAGACAACAGCAGGTTATCTATTGAAGGAAGCAGTAATGTAAATACGTTTGAATGTAATAGCAATGACAAATCTGCACCACTTTCGGTTGGAATATCAACAAGTAGCAATGGCGATACTTTGCTCCTTACAAATGCAGGTATTCTGCTCCGAACTAAAACTCTTGATTGCAATAACACAAAAATGAATTCCGATTTATGTGCTGCACTGAAAGCAGAACAGTATCCTTCAATTAAAATTGATTTGCTAGGAGTAATAACAAAGGACGGGTCACGCTTTGACGACATTGAAAATGAGTGGAAAACTGTAAAAGCACTTGCCGCATTTACAATTACCAATGTTACAAAGAGAGTGGTGATGGAGGTAAGGGTTCGAAGGATTGAAGATGGTAAATTTCGTTTTATGTCACATAAAGAAGTGAAAATGACAGATTATAATATTCAACCGCCGGAAGCACTGTTCGGCATGATAAAGGTAAACAACGTGATTAATATTACTATGGATATTACCGCTCGATTAGTACGAGAGTCTTAGTCAGATGATTCTGCTATCTCACTTTCCCACCTCTACAGCACTACTTATTCTTAAAGAATTAGCGAGAAGACAATCAGATCAATCGCTTTCTAAAAACGGCTTATCTGACTAAAATTCACTGAAATTTCATGCCGGTAATCCTATTCCAAATTGGACTCTGTTCTGTTGGTTATCTATAGATATATTCTTCACTTATTGACTCTTTTTAGAAAATGCTTTTAAAAGTGTTGAAATCGTGCGTTGAAATCGTGCGTTGAAATCGTGCGGTGGGCTTGTCCAGTATTTTTTTTTATAGTAAATTAATACGGGAGTTATAATCAAATTTTACTTTAATCTATTTTTGATTACTATTCACACTACATTGCAAACGTCAATTAAAAAACACCCTAAGTTAATTAAAAATAAAATCTTACAGAAAGAAAAACCCTTTAAAAATCACCAAAAACCACTGCTAGAGCACTCCATTTCTCATGTAATTCCCTCCGCGTCTGTTAAAATAAAAAATTATTGAAAAAAACTTTCTTCATTTGACATTTATAATCTATCTTGCATATACGCGAGTTAAAATATGCTCGGGTAATAGTTATCCATTTTTTAATAATAGAGAATGGTGAAGGTAATAGAATCGAAATATATACTCCGTTATCTTCGTAGATTGTTTTTCTAAACGACAATGAGTAACGATTGTATAATTAATGTAAGTAATTGTTATGCAATAAGTAATGAACTTTTTCAGTCCTCCTCATGGTTTGACGATGTTTACCTCTTGAACCGATATGTTTAAGTGTTAGTGAAAAAAAGAAGAAAATGTCGCCTTTTGGACTATGAAAACAGTTATTACATTACAGTGACTACAATGTTAAATTGTACACACTATGCAATTTGTATGTATAGGATAATGTAATTATTTCGTATTTTGAAATGAGCTAACACATTGCTTTGTTTGACAACTAAGAAATACTTTCATTAGTGAACCATTTCGATTGGAGTGTAATCTGTTTTTTACCGAAAAGCGAAAGGTTCACTATTATTACGATAAACGGTTACCGAGATAAAAATCCTAAGTTTTTACATTTGTTTAAAATGTACCATATCTTAAATAAACGTTATTTTGTTATTCTTAACTCATATAAGGAGAGGTTCCATGAAAGGAAAGTACTTTTTTCTTATTGCAATTTTTGCAATTCTTACAGCAGGTCAACAAGCCGTTGCTCAGCTTCCGCGTAGTTTGACAATTCAGGGTGTATTAACCGACAGTACATCCAGACCGATTCCTGACGGAATTCATACAATTACACTCCGGATGTACGACAAACTGATTGGCGGGAATGTTGTCTACACCGAAGAATATACTACTCCTGTTTTCAAGGGGTTGTTTAATCTGACATTGGGTGCTAAGTCTCCATTACCGGCTTCAATTGTTTTTGACAAGCAGTATTTTGTAGGGATAAGTTATAATGGACATTCTGAGATAGCTCGTATTCCATTCTCGTCGGTTCCATATTCGATAATGGCAGAAACAGTTCCCGACGGAAGCATCACTACTAGCAAAATTGCAGACGGAAGCATTACACCCGAAAAACTTTCGTTTGATTTCAGAAGTGATAAGAAAGCAAATACAGGACTGGCTAATTCGGCTACCGGTGCTTTTGCATTTATTGGAGGCGGGAATAATAACATTGCCTCCGGCAATTACTCATCAATTATAGGCGGCTTGACGAATAAGGCACAAGGAGCATATTCGACAGCTGCAGGTGGAAATAACAACACTGCAAGCGCAAGTTACTCTACAGTAAGCGGCGGACAGTCGAATACGGCTAGCGGGACATATTCTTTAGTAAGCGGAGGGCAGTCGAATACGGCTAGCGGGGCAAATTCCCTCGTAAGCGGAGGTCAATCGAATTCATCAACAGGAGCATATTCTACCGTAGGTGGTGGACAATCGAATACGGCGAGTGCTGCAAGTTCATTAGTGAGCGGTGGTTCATCGAATACGGTGAGTGCAGCAAACTCTGTCGTTGGCGGTGGCTCTTCAAATAATGTGAGCGGTGTATATTCAGTGATAAGCGGTGGTACAGCAAATAATGTAAGCGGCACATATTCGAATATCGGCGGTGGTCGCTCGAATACAGTGTCGTCTAGCTATAGCGGTGTTTTCAGCGGATACTCAAACTTGGTAACTGCTGCCTACAGCTCTATACTTACCGGTTACGACAATTCAACAGCAGGTGATCATTCGGTAATTCTGGGTGGTTATGGACTGACCCTAACCTCTGATGCTGACAGAACCCTCGGGTTTTTAGCAAATTCGGGTTCACGTTCGATGATAATCAGTGACCCGATGGTGACTGTCTTAGGAAATACTGATGTATGGATTGCATCGAACGATGGTACAACACGTGCATTGAAGCTGTTCAGCAATAATATGAATGCCTCAGGTACATTCCCATCAACTGTATCAAAAAATGTGGCAATCAAAGCACCTGACACACTATCAGCCGATTATACATTGACACTTCCTTATGGAACAGGAACAGCAGGACAGGTACTTTCAACTGATGGCAGTGGTGTACTTTCTTGGTCTGCAGCCGGAGCTTCCGGTTCAGCAGGTGGAGATTTGACAGGTACGTACCCTAATCCGCAGATAGCTTCGGGTGTCATTATCAATTCCGACATTAATGCTGCTGCGGCAATTGCGTATTCAAAATTAGACCTCGCAAGCAGTATCGTGAATGCAGATGTGAGCGGAACGGCAGCAATCGCGTATTCAAAATTAGACCTTGCAAGCAGTATCGTGAATGCAGATGTGAGCGGAACGGCAGCAATCGCGTATTCAAAATTAGACCTCGCAAGCAGTATCGTGAATGCAGATGTGAATAGTTCAGCAGCGATAGACTATTCAAAATTAAATTTGTCAGATGGCATTATAGATGCAGATGTGAATAGTTCAGCAGGAATTACTTATTCTAAATTAAACTTGGCAGGTGGCATTGTCGATGCGGATGTGAATGGTTCAGCAGCGATAGATTATTCAAAATTGAGCTTGACAGACGATATAGTCAATGCAGATGTGAATAGTTCAGCTGCGATAGCATATTCAAAATTGAATCTAAACGCAAGTATTACAAATGCCGATATTGTTGCGGCAGCAGGAATACCATATTCAAAGTTAACACTGACCAATAGTATTCAAAATGGTGACATCGTAGCCAATGCAATCACAACGTCGAAAGTAGCCAACGGCACTGTAACAACCTCAAAGATGGCAGATAGTGCAATATCGGGCTTGAAACTGCTTACCAGTGCAGTTACAACAGGTCATATTAATAATAATGCGGTCAATGGAGCCAAAATAGCCATGGGTTCTGATGCTACAGGAGATGTTTTGTATTATGATGGAACTGACTATACTCGTTTAGCGGCAGCAACTGATGGAAATGTTCTTACGTTGGCAAGCGGTATTCCATCATGGGCAGCTGGAGGTGCATCAGGTTCTGCCGGCGGTGATTTAACGGGAACATATCCTAATCCGACGATTGCCAATGATGCGGTTACAAGTGCAAAGATATTAGACGGAACAATTGTAAATGCGGACATTAATGGCTCGGCGGCAATCACATATTCAAAGCTATCGTTGGCTAACAGTATTCAGAACGCAGATATTGTAGCCAATGCAATAACGACTTCGAAAGTAGCGAATGGCACAGTAACAACCTCGAAACTGGCAGACAGTGCCGTATCCGGTTTGAAACTGCTTACCAGTGCGGTTACAACAGGACATATTAATGATAATGCAGTCAATGGAGCAAAGATAGCCATGGGCTCTGATGCCTCAGGTGATATTATGTATTACGATGGTACCGATTATGTTCGCCTGCCTGCAGGTAGCAACACAAATGTTCTTACGCTGGCGAGCGGTATCCCTTCATGGGCAGCACCAAGCGGAGGAACTGTTACTACAAATTCAACGTTAACCGGTAACGGATCGGGAGGCAGCCCTTTAGGGATAAATTTGGGCAACTCAAATACATGGACAGCGAACCAAACATTCGGTGGAACGTTCTTGATTACTGCCAATTCAAGAATAGCCATGACCAACAGTGACAATAATTCAAAGGACCTGCGGATTCAAGAACCCTCCGGCACGGGTTCGCAGTATATCGGGATCAGATGCCCTTCAGTTACCAATAACGGTAACTATCTATGGCCATCGGCAGTAGGTTCGGTAGGCCAGGCAATGACTATATCTTATAGCAATGGCATAGATTCGGCATATCTTTCGTGGAGCTCATTTCTAGCATCGGGAACATCAGCCGGAGGAGACCTGACAGGTACATATCCAAACCCAACGATTGCAGATAATGCAGTATCAGGTGCAAAAATTGCAATGGGTTCTGATGCTACCGGCGACGTAATGTATTATAACGGCACAGATTATACACGCCGGGCAATTGGAAGCAATGGAGATGTTCTTACAGTAAGCGGCGGTGTTCCCACATGGGCAGCACCAAGCGGCGGTGGAGGTGGGCTTGCTGTCGATTTGCTCGCTACGAAAACGAGTGCGCAATCACTTGCTACTGGAGGAGCCGGTGTTACACCTGATGATTTACTATTTGATAATGTAGTTACATCGCCAACTGTCGGCAGCTATAATAGTGGAACCTCTGTCTATACTGTCGGTGCTACCGGACTGTACATGATTACCGTTAATGTTTCATCCACGTCGGCGACTGCAGGCAGTTCAATACCGCCTCAACTACTTGTAAACGGTACAACTGTTGTTGTAGGCGTTGGTGTAACCAATACCAATTATCCAACAAATTTCTTCCACAGAGGTGAGCTTACTACTGTTGTATCATTAACGGCTGGTGATCTTGTTAAAATTAAATGTGTCAATCAAAATACAGGTAGCACAACAGCGATTAGTATCGACGGTACTACACGCTTAAGTATTATGAAATTCTAAATGTCTTTTAATAACTTCAAATAGCAGGACGCAGATAACTTCTTTGCGTCCTGCTATGGTATTGGGAACCTCTTTTATCTTCAATTATTTATAGTACAAAAAGGCAGCAATCATGGAAAGTAAACAAAGTCCGTTTATTTTAGACACATTCACCCCCTTGGTCGGTGAAAAATTTAGAACCGTAACGGATACCGGCGAGACAATTGAATTACATCTTGTTGAAGCCGAGACAATTGGATTACATAAGCGGGACGGGCGCACACGAGACAAAACAAATACACTGCGAAAAGATCCCTTTTCGCTTATTTTTTCATTTAATAGAATGTTGTCGCAGGGTTTGTATTCACTTCATAACGATGCATTGGGTGATGTAGAGATTTTTCTTGTTCCTATAGGTCCGTTTGATGGTAATTGGGGACACGAAGCAGTATTTAATTAATCTATAAGCAGAAGAGCCACCCCGTCCTTCGGACACCCCTCCATTGGAGGGGAATTTTTTTTAGGTGAGGGTTGTTACCCTCACAAAGGTGTATCTCCGGTAGAGTTTTTATTAACCTTATAGATTGTATAACCTTATAGATTGTATAACCTTATAGATTGTATAAC
>CAZGNO010000143.1:0-6550 GCA_964527785.1 uncultured Chitinophagaceae bacterium | reverse complement strand
CAGAATGACGGGCAATGTAAGAGATGTCATTTACAGCGTAGTCGAAGCATCTAATACTTGCCAATTTTTCAACTAATAATTTCCTGAATTTAATGGTTGGGTTATTTTAGTCCTGTCACTTACTTATAAAATCTTCATGATAATTTAGAGAAAACTATTAAAAGCAAAGGGGACATATGCCCCCTTTGCTGTTACGAAAAAAAATGCTCTAAACCTCTTGAACCTTCAATTCATTGAATCATAGTACTTGTAATAGATTCTCGGAAGTATTGCGCCGTCCGTGAACTACATTGAGCGACACAAACGAGCGGTTTGGTTTTACTCGTGCCTCAAACTCACTTCTAAATTTTTTAATAAACCCTTTAACTGGCCACGCTGCGCCTTCGCCCAAAGCACAGATTGTATTTCCTTCGATATTGGATGCTACGCTAAAGAGAACATCAATATCATGTGATGTTGCTTCACCTTTGGTCATTCGTTTTAATAATTTTTCCATCCATCCGCAACCTTCGCGGCAAGGGGTGCATTGTCCGCATGATTCATGATGATAAAAGTGAGCGAGACGAAGTAATACTTTTACTAAATCAGTATCTTCATCCATCACCATTACACCGGCAGTTCCGATATACGAACCAAACTCTTTGAGCGATTCGTTGTCCATATTCACACGATCCACTTCATCGGGGTGAATCGGAGGCATAGAACTTCCACCAGGAATAATTGCTTTAATTTTCTTTCCACCCGGAATCCCTCCGCCTATATCGTAAATCAGTTCTTTGAGAGGAATCCCGCTTGGTAATTCATACACTCCCGGACGGTTGATATGACCGCTCAATCCAAAAAGCAATGTTCCGGGGTGTTTAGCTGCTCCAATTTTGCTAAATGCTTCCGCTCCGATAGATATGATTGCGGGGACTGTTGCAATAGTTTCTACATTATTGATAGTGGTAGGCATTCCCCATAAGCCCTTATTAGCAGGGAAGGGGGGTTTAATTCGAGGATAAGCACGGTCACCTTCAAGTGAACTCATGAGCGAAGTTTCTTCACCGCACACATACGCTCCTGCTCCCTTATGAATCACAATATCAATGACATAGTCATTACCGAAAGTTTGCTTCATTTTTTCGCCGACATAACCGCCTGCATATGCTTCTGCTAACGCATTTTGCATTAATGTTACCCATTTGTGATATTCACCTCGAATATAAATGAATGCTTTGCTGATACCCATCGCATATCCGGCAATCAAAATACCCTCAATAAGTTGGTGTGGATTATCTTCAAATATCTGACGATCTTTAAACGAGCCGGGTTCGGATTCATCTCCGTTGATAGCCAAATATTTCGGTTTTTCGTTTCCTTTGGGCATAAAACTCCATTTCATACCCGTCGAAAAACACGCACCCCCGCGACCGCGTAATCCTGATTGCTTTACAATATTTATTATCTCATCGGGGGAGCTTTGTATTGCTTTGCGGTATGCTCCATAGCCGCCATTTGAAACATAGGTTTTTAATTCGTACAGATTAGTAATTTTGGGTAACACTAAATGAGGGGTTGTGTACATAATTTTTCCGTAAGATTAATTCCGATAAATATAAATAAAACCAAACAGGGAAGATAATCACCAATCAATTTGCCACAAATATACTGCTTTGCAGCTAAATATCCCACGAACGGCAGCTATTTTTTTCAATCCGTAACCGCATAAATTATTCGCTTATTTCTACATTTGTTCCTTCATAATCTCGAATTAATTTTCGATATGCATCAGCAATTCGCTCGGGTTTGTGTGATGCAGGGTTCAAGTGTACCATTACAGCCCCGGCTCTTAATAAGATTTTACCATCCATAAGCCGGATTACCTGCTCAAATCCAAAGGAACTATTCCGTATATATGGAACTCGTGTTAATATTTCATACTCTTCATCGAATTGTGCAGCGTAATAGTAATCCACATCTACATGAGCAACCACAAAACGATGCTTGGTAACGAAGGTCTGAAAATCCATAGGCAATCCGATAGTTCGGAAATACTCTATGCGGGCTGCTTCCAGCCAATAAAGATATACTGCATTGTGGACGATGCTTTGTCTGTCCACATCATAGCTTCGAACACGGCTCTTTACACTGTGATGATATAGCGACAGATCAAATTCCTGAGCGGCAGCACTACTGCTGTTGCTTAACGAACCTTGTATGTTTAGCACTCCTGAAGACATTGCACCCCCCAACTAAATTTGTTTTGTATAAATAGAATATAACTGTCTATGAACTGATACAGATACTATATATTCAAACATTTCTGCAATTTATCTGCAATAATATCAGTTGCAGCGACAGTCATTACATCATTGACTTGAAAATGAAAAACAGCCCTAATAAATCCCAATCGCCCTTTTGATAACAGTAAGCCCTCATCCCGGCACATATCAAGAAATGTATCTATATTTATTGAGGGTGGAATTGCAAATATGACAATATTTGTCTGAACTCGGTCAAGTTCAACAGTAATAAAAGGTGAACTTACTAAGCGATCGGCAAAATCCTTTGCATTTGCGTGGTCATCTTGTAGCAGGTCTCGATGATACATTAATCCGTGAAGTCCTCCGGCAGCAATCATTCCTGCTTGTCTCATTCCTCCGCCTAATATTTTTCTTAATTTATGAGCAGCAGTAATATGTTTCGCAGTCCCGACTATTAATGAACCGACAGGTGCACCTAAACCTTTAGACAGACATACGGAAAGTGTATCGAAATGCTTGGCATATTCACTAACTGCAATTCCTGTTGCTGCCGAAGCATTCCAAATTCTTGCACCGTCGCAATGGAAAGCACATCCATGTTCTCGTGCTATCTCGGCAGTCCTTGTTATATGCTCTAGCGATAATACAGTACCGCCGTGACGGTTATGAGAGTTCTCTACGCAAATCAGTGCAGTACGTGGGTAATAGTATTCGCTTGTTCTAATCGCCCGTCTGATATCCGCTTCGTCCATTTCACCCTTTTCAGATGGAATGCAATAGAATTGAACACCTGAAATAACTGAAGCTGCTGCAGTTTCGTAATGGAACACATGAGATTCACTTTCGAGAATTACCTCGTCGCCTTTTTGAGTGTGCAGTGCAATACATATCTGGTTGCCCATGACTCCTGTTGGGACAAACAGTGCAGCTTCTTTGTTAAATATATGTGCGGCGTATTCTTGCAATTCATTGACTGTAATATCTTCACCGTAAACATCATCCCCTACATGAGCCGATGCAATTGATTCGCGCATTGCCGGTGTAGGGATAGTGACAGTATCACTTCTCAAATCTATTACCATAAAGATTCCTATGAAAGTATAATGCAAAATTACACAATAACAACAAGTTTTCTCAATAAAGTGCTGAGTGTCTTATTCTTTTTTCTTTGCTTCATTCCATAAAGAGTCCATTTCTGCAAGCGACATTTCAGAGAGCTTTTTATCCATTAATCCGGCTTGTTCTTCGATAAATTGAAAACGACCGATAAACTTTTTTGTAGTTGCCTGCAATGTTTCTTCGGCAACCAATCCCTCGAAACGAGCAGCGTTCACCAATGAAAATAACACATCTCCAAATTCTTCCGATGCTTTTTCACGGTTGTTTGCCATAAGTTCCACTTTCAGTTCAGCCATTTCTTCCTCGACTTTCGACCATACATCTTCTTTTTTATCCCAGTCGAACCCAACATTAGCAGCTTTCTCCTGTGTTCGCTGAGCGCGAAGCAATGCCGGAAGGAACGCAGGAACACCTTCCAGTACTGATTTGCGACCTTCTTTCATTTTCAATGCTTCCCAATTTTGTAGCACTTCGTGTTCGTCCTGTACGGAGGTATCACCGAATACATGAGGATGACGGTGAACAAGTCTATTGAAAACCTTTTCGATAACGTCTCTGAGGTTGAATGCTCCGCGCTGCTCGGCTATTCTGGAGTGCATTACTACATGGAGGAGCAAATCACCAAGTTCTTTCGAGAATTCTTCATCATTTTTTTGAGTAATAGCGTCTGCAGTTTCGTATGCTTCCTCGATTAGGAGATGCGAAATGCTTTCATGTGTTTGCTTTCTGTCCCACGGACATTCGTCTCTCAAGATTCGTACTAATTCATTGAATGCAATAAAGTTTTGTGATAAATCACTTTGGTCGCCGATAGCAGGTACTGGGGTTTTTGAAGTATTCATTGATACATTGAAATAAATGCAGTATTGTAATAAGAATATATAAACTGATTGCTGCCAAACAGCAGCGAATGAAGTATTGCGATGAGCGGAATGCACCGAATATTTTGTTTGGATTGTTTGACAAATTTAACTAATTTCATTTTAGCAGAAAAGGACTGTGAAATATATGAGTGTGTGAATATTTAGTTGACGCTGATATATGGCTGTAATTTACCGTCGTGCGATGAGGAGTTGTAAAAGTTCCCTAGTAACAGCTTTGCAAAGCCGCTACAACAGAACTGATAGATGACCAAAATATAACAAACCAACACGGCTGTATCTTACAGTAGGGCGACATGGGTAGAAGTAAAGAACTAATGATGCGATTGAGAGGTCTACATCGTATCATAACCTTATTATGAGAGCAAGACCTAACAATATAAATTGCCCGGAGTAAATTCAAAACAGCATGGAAATAGATCAAACTTCATTACTTCCGCTTGTAGTAGGTATTACCGGGCATCGCAATATCCGTGCTGAGGATAAACCTATTCTGGCATTAAAAATTCATGCTTTTTTTGACGAATTGCGGACATTATACCCTCATACTCCCTTACTGCTTCTGTCACCGTTTGCAGAAGGAGCCGATAGACTTGTAGCAGAAATTGCTTTTGAAAAGGGAATAGATGTTATTGCTCCTTTACCGTTCCAAAGTGAATTGTACGAAAGAGACTTTACGAACCCTGATTCTCTGACCGAATTTCACTCTTTAACCAAAAGGGCAAAATACACCTTTGAATTACCAATACTGGCAGGAAGTTCATATAATGATATTATCGAACACGGTGAGACGCGAGACAAACAATATGCCCTTGTTGGTTCATATATTGCACGTCATTGTCAGGTATTACTCGCACTTTGGGATGGTGTTCAGTCTGATTTGGTAGGAAGCACTGCACAAGTCGTACATTTCAAGTTGGAGGGGATACCATACCCCTATATTCTTCAAAACCCACTGGATATTATCGAAAGCGGTCCTGTTTATCAAATAGTAACACCAAGGGAAGGGGAGTTTGACAGAATAAGTAATCACTTTGAAAGCAAATGGATTTATCCCGAAGGTGACATTGATAAACGAAGAAAGGAATTTAATCAAATATTCCAAAGGATGGAGCAATATAATCGTGATGTAAAGGAATTTGGATCTGTCCTCGCCGCTCGAAAACCCACAAGCAAGAAATATGTAGTTCCTCCCGATACAATGAGCAAGATGCCATATTCTTTGACTCAAACATTAGACCGATATGCAACAGCTGATGTTCTCGCAGGTTTTTTTCAAACCAGAACACTAAGAACATTAGTTTGGCTGTTCATATTGGTTTTTATAGTGGTATCAGCGCAGGTTGCCAGCTATATAATTTCAGGCAATCCCTATATACTCCTTACGTATATATTAGGAATTGCAGCTGCGTACACTGGCTATCTTTGGGCGCAAAGGGGAGAATTTGAGAAGAAGTATTTGGATTACAGAGCACTTGCCGAGGGACTGAGGATTCAGCTTTTTTGGGAAATTACCGACATCGGTCATAATATTGCCGACCATTATATGCGTAAGCAAAAAGGTGAATTGGACTGGATTCGCAATGCAGTTATCACATGGAGCATTCCCGAAGAAGGTGGGTCACGTGACAAATTAATGTACGGAAGCACTGTAGAAGCAAGGTTGCAATTTGTTGGAACTCATTGGATAACGGATCAGTATAATTATTTCAGAAAAGCAGCAGTGCGTGATCGGAAAAAGCTCGAACGATTACGATTCTGGGGTAATATGTTTTTCATTGCAGGATTGCTTTTAGCTACTCTCGAAACATCATTTGATTTTTTACTAACCACTAACCCCCTAACAAAGATTACATTATTGATAGGTGTTGCTCAGGTTATCGGCGCTCTGCTTCACGGCTATTCGGAAAAACGTTTGCTCAATGAACAATCACGGCAATATACACGAATGGGAACGCTATTCTCGAATGCAAAACGGTATTACGAATTGCAATTGGCAGACGGCAAACATGAAGCTGCCCAATCACTTATAATGGAATTAGGCAAGGAGGCACTGGTGGAAAATGGAGATTGGGTACTCCTGCATCGTGAACGACCTATGGAAGTTCCGAAAGCAGGATAGGGAGGGGTGATGTACTGTTTGTAAATTTGGGTCAGGTCGGTTGTTACAACCGATCTTTCTTCTAAACGCATTTAGGGAAAGTCAATTGTAACAACCGACTAGACAAGTTTACTTTCTTTGATATTTATAATACGGATATAAATTAAGAAGTGGTACATATAGTTTTTCCCATCCATTCCCAA
>CAZGNO010000142.1:0-6568 GCA_964527785.1 uncultured Chitinophagaceae bacterium | reverse complement strand
CGATAGCCCGTTCAGAGTTTCAGCCGATAGCCCGTTCAGAGTGCGAGCCGATAGCCCGTTCAGAGTTTCAGCCGATAGCCCGTTCAGAGTGCGAGCCGATAGCACGTTCAGAGTTTCAGCCGATAGCACGAGATTACCATTAAAAGCAGCTATGGCTCTTTCGATTTTCTTCATATTGTCTCCTAAAAATGATAGTAAATAAAAATTAAATTGATGTACCGCTAAATTGCTCTCGGATAATCCTTACGTCATATTTGCCCGTAAGTCCCGCCGTTTTTCTCAGTGTCTTTTCGTGAGTTTCGCCGGGCTTTTCTACTATTTCCCGCGTCCGTGGTTGTTCTGCTATTTCCTGACCTTGCCACAAGATTTTGTATTCTATTAAAAAACATTTTTTCATCTGTTTCTTTCGTAGGCAGTTAAACAAGTTTCAAATTCGTATGCGTATTGTTCAGGATGAGCTTGATAATAAGCGTCTTCCCGTTCGTTTTCATCTTCTTGATCGTAGTATTCTTTATCCGAAATAGCGTCCGAAATTTCATCCTGAATGTCAGAGTACTCATTGCTTCTACGTGCTGCAATCACTCTATCAAATTCCTCATTAGTCCAAGTTGCCGGAGCATTACCTATAATCAGTTCTTCAATTGTTCGCACTTTCGGAGATTTAGGCATTGCGTAAATTCGCGGGGGAACTGTTGCTGTGTTTATTTGAAGTCCGGGTATAGTTACAGTATTCATAGTTACCCCTTTTTGATAGATAGAACAGTGTATTCCTCGTAAGCTCCGTTGTCAATAACCCTAAGCTGCTTTAACGCACCCCTGTAGGTTTTTGCCTCCACGGGAATCCTACTGGTAAAACCGTGTTCATCTTTGCAGAGTATTATAAATGTTTTCATGTTGTCTCCTAATTGTTAATTATTTCTTTGTGCTACTCTGAATCCACTCCGCTTTGCTTGTAGTGTGCCATGCCCTGCATCGCTCGCACCAGTAGAATCTACACTCCCTGCGCTTTGGGTTTTTTCGTGATGGCATCTGAGCTTGTGTCGCGATTAGCATTGCCCTCAGCTTGCTTAGTTTTTTCTTCTTGCACATTGATTAAAGTGTTAGTTTTGTAAAGCTCATCTATCCTTTCTCTGATTTCTTTCGCTTTTAAGGATTTTTGTTCGGCTTTTTCCTGTTCAATCTCTAACTTTGCTACCTTCAAATCGCTCAGAATATCACTGTCGCCTCGCTGCATTCGCATTCGTAATGCTTCCTCCGATACCGCTCCGTACTTTTCAGGATACTTTTCTTTTATTCGCCTGAAAGTTCCGTGAGGCAAGTAAACCTTTCTTCTCATGTAATCCCTTTCTGATAAAATTGATTGTTACGTAAATTTTCGTTATTTTTACGTGTTGTAATTATTTGTTTGTTTTATAACTTTTTGAAAGATTATTATGTCTACCAGTAAAATTATTACCATATACTTTGTAAATAATACCCATATAGTTTTCGAAGATTTTTCAGAATTAGACTCTTCGGGAAGTTGGCTTAAATTCAAACGTGGCAAAGAAAACATATTTGGTGCACCTACAAGCTCTGTACTTTATTACTCAATTACGACCCAAGATGCAATACAGCAGAAAGATAATCCAGTAGAGTAGCCATTTCTACTGTTTTGGCTTTATCTGTGGCTTTACTAATGTGATTTTTACCACCGTAAACAAATCTGATTTCTTCCAAGGGATGCGGTAAGGCTTTTGGAAGTAGGTCACGCTTTATGGTGATAGAATCGGCACAATCTTTGCCTTGCTTCTCATTTGACCAAAGGAAGTCGAAAATTGAAAGTGCGTAGCCGCTTCCTTGATGCCTTAAATTCATCCAATCGGATGCAAAAGCTGAGGTTACTTCGATATGTCGTACTTCGTTGTCTCTTACAAGTCTGATGTGTATAGGAATGCCTGTTGTAGGTATAGATTCCATTTTATACGTCCTCTGTTCGTTGAAATTAAAAGTGTAATTCTACTGTTTGAATTAACTGTTACAAAGTTACGAAAAGTAAGTATAGCATCCAAATTATTTTTGTTCATTGTTACAAAATTTATAATATTTTTTTCTTTGTTATGGATATACGTGCTAAAATTGAAGCGATAAAAGAAGAGCTAAACATTACTACAGATGCAGAGTTAGCGGCTATTCTAAAAGTAACTCGCAGCACGATACCTGTGTGGGTGAATCGCGGTAGCTTCCCCAAGGATATATATTACAAGCTCAAAAAAGTGGGTATTATAGTTGATGCGGAAACACGTATTGTGGAGACGGTTGTAAAAAAAAGTGATTCTGTAACACCTAAGCCGACAGAAAAAACACCTCAAAACCAAAACAATGTAGAATTCATCAATTTCCAAATACCAAAGGACACTATTATGATACCTGAATACGGCTCGCCTGTTCATGCAGGCAGTCCGGCACTAGCATACAATGATTTAGTAGGCATGGTAAATGCTACTCGACACTTACACGCTCTGAGTTATTATGTAAGAGTAAAAGGGCGTTCGATGGAAGGTAGAAATATCAAGGAAGGTCAAAGATTATTAGTTGATGGGAGCATGGAGCCGCGAAACGGACATTTAGTGGTTGCATTGGTAAATGGAGAATACACAGTAAAGGTCCTTAAGGAAAACGGCGGGCAATGGCTTTTGAATCCTGACCCTGACCCCGATAATAGAGAAGAATTTCACCCGATACGGTATGATGACTCGGACGGGAAAATGAAAATTATTGGCGTTGTTGTGAGGGCGGAGCAGGATTTTGTTTAATTTGAAGTTTTGTCAGTACAATACATTACTATATGGAGTTTTTATGAAAATATTTTTACTGTCGATTTGCTTGGTAATAATTTCCGGTTGTGCAACTACGAAAACTTCACATTTACATAGTTTGACAAAATACGGCTCGAGTATTGTTACAGATTCTACTGCGCGAAACGTAGAATTGAAAACTGAATTGGGCAATTCTGTATATTCTTATAGTAAAATAGAAGCCAAGGGGATACCAGTTTACACTAACGAAGCTATTTTAACTTATCCTGAGCCATATTTCAAATCAATAGATAAATACAGTTTCAACAAAGAGAAAATTGTAACAATTAAAAAAGACTCACTCAATGAATTCGCTATCTATTCAAATGATATGAATGTCAATGAAATATGGGTACTTTGTCGTTCAAATTTTGATAAAAAAAATAGTGAACGTTGCTATTATATTATTGAGAATGATAGAATAACAAGGTTACAACATGAACTAAGCGGTGAAATTTATACATTACCAACGCCAGTTTCTGTGAGGAGCTATACATACAGAGGAGAAGACTCAGCACCAATTTTTAGCTATGAACTTCTTTACAACGGCATACAAAATAATAGCATTGTTTTGACTTACCGTGAATACGCCAAGAATAGAATTCGTGGTGATTTTTCACAAAATGCTTATTATAACTTGAGTGAAATAAAAGACAACGTTATCAAATATAAGGACATAACTATTAAGATTTTAGAGTACAATAACCAATTTATTAGATATATGATATTGTAATATGTCCAAATCCCCGGAACCCAAGAAAGACGATTCAAAACTAACGGTCAGAGACATAGACCCCTATGTACTTATAGAAGAACTTATGAAACGAGTTGCGAAATTGGAGAATGAAGTAGCTAAGTTGAAAAAGAAAGGGAAGCAATGAAACCCCTACTCTTACTCCTAACGATATTCCTCATTTCTTCCCCTTCAGCAAAAGTCGGTCGCTGCACGGGTTCTGATTCATGCCGTGTGTGTAAGAACTGCAAATACTGTAAGCATTGCAAAACGGGAAGCTGCGGTGTGTGCAAAAAGGTGATTGTTAAGAACAATCCGAAAACGGGACTGTAATATGCCTAAGCGAGCCGAAGCATCGGAAACGAATATATTACACCCCACGTATGTTTGGGCGCGCCTTGTGGTGCGTGCCGGCATCTATTATACATCTGTACATCATATACGGAAATCAACCGGTATAATGGTTGATGCAAAAACCGAAAAGCAGAAAAAAGAGAATCTAAGACTTGCCATGAACAAACTGGATGAACGTCTTGGCTCTTATCTTAATCCAATATCTAGAAAAACATCTTCAGTCATTACAGCAGGGGATGCGTTCAAAGAGTTTGTGAAGTATAAATCTATAGAGCTTTCAAAGAAATCTATAGGTGATTACCTGAACTTATTTAATCTTTATATTGATGAAAATCAGGAATTGTCAAACACGATCGGAATTAGGGAACGGATTAACCAAGTAAATACAGAAAAGGAATACAGTCCTAACACCCTAAATGGATACATGACCAAACTGAGGTCGTTTTTTGATTACTGCATTGACGAGCATTATTGCGATAAGAACCCTGTTAGTGCTATTATGATTCCCGCCGAAGTACCTCCTGAAATAAAGACCTTTACCCAGGGCGAAATTGATTCAATAATTAAACAACTTCGTCAAGGTGAAAACTACAGGCGTTTTACAGAAGAGCGTGAAGAATTGATACTGTTTATACGTTTACTATCTGTAGCGGGGCTTAGAACGGGTGAAGCGTTGAAGTTAAGGGTAGAGGATATTGATATGATTGAAGGCGGAATAAGAATTGACGGAAAGCGTAATAGGCAAAATGTGAAAAAGATAAGATTTGTTCCTTTCAAGGTCCTACCTGAAGTTGGCGAAATATGCGAAAAGCTAATATACAGAACAAAGGAAAACAGCGAAAAGGTTTTGAGGAAACCGGACGAAAAGGTTTTCAGTTGGAAACATTCAAAGAATCCTGCTGATAACCTTAAAAGTGCAATGACGTCTCTAGGGATTGATACTGAAGCAAAAAGTTTACACGCATTACGGAAAACTGCCTTAAATCGCTGGGAAAAAGAACTCGGCTTTCCGGCTGAAGTTCGCAATCTGTTGGCGGGTAATTCAGCAGCAGTTAAAAAACACTATTACCGTGAACACACACTTCAGGATACCATCAGTACAATTGATAATTTAAAGACTTTTACGGGTCTTGGTGTGTAAATAATGTGTAACAAACAACAGCAAAAAGCAACAAATAACAGCAATTGAAAAAGCGTAATTTTCTTTATTTATTAATATTTAGAGTATGTGCAAAAACAGGTTCAACCCCTGTTCCGGGTACAAAGCTTAAAAGCTAATTTATTTATTGAAGTAAATTAGCTTTTTCTGTTTGAAGGTAAGTGTATGTGTATTTTTCATTATTTTGCCAAAAACGTACAGAGCAAAAGGATAAGCAATCATCCGTCTGTAAAAAATGCTATTCAAAACCATGCAAACCATTTCTGTTTGGGGTTTAACAAATCAATGAATCTTTCAATTCTTAGAGTAATAATAATTTCAATTGCTGCGCTCATTACAGTTTCTACTGTACTTCATGCGCAGCTTACCCCTGATTCTCGAAGCTATCGCGAACGAGCCGAAGAATCCCTTAAAAAGAAAAATTTCAGCCAGGCAATTCCATTTCTGGAAGAGTGGGTGAAGGTAAATCCAAAAGATGTGGAAAGCATGGTAATTCTTGCCCGGTGTTTTATGATGTTTCAACAGACTGATAAAGCGTTTTCCTGTTTGCAGGATGCTGCTGAAATGGGGTATCAATATCATAGGACAATTGCAAATGACACTGCTTTTGTCTCGTTGCACTTCCGAAAGGGATTTGATGAAATTGTCGCTTTGATGAGGCGAAACAGCGAGCAAGCTGCAGAATTTCCTATTAAGTTTGCGCCTCAGCAAAGATTTGGACGCTACCGTGTACTCTATCCTCCAAATTATGATGATCGAAGGAAGTATCATCTGGTTTTACTGCTTCACGGCAATAGCCAAGAACCCACAATTATCCTTCGTTGGGCAAAACAGCTTAATCTTTCCGATGTAATTTTTATTTGTCCTGAAGCACCGTATATCAAATTCAAAGAATCCGCCTCGATTTTTGCACCGCGACTTTCGGCAATGGGTGAAGACTTGGGCTATCCCGATTCACTCAAAGATGACATTATTTTTACGTCAGCAGATTGGTATCACAGTGTCGTTAAGGAAGCAAGCGAAGTATTGCCGATTAAAAATGAGTTGCCGATTATCATGGGCTTTTCACAAGGTGGATTCTATGCCAATGTAGTTGCTACTCGTCATCCCGAAAGCTATAAATCTGTTATTACGATTTGCGCAAGTATGTATCCTGAAGCAAAAGTATTGGAACGCTACCCACTGCTCAGAAAATATGGTATAGATGTATTGCTGCTTCATTCTACCGATGACCCAATTGTTCCCTACCAAACGGCAATGCTTTACAAAAATGCTCTTGAAAATGAAAGAATTGAACATACATTTATGAATTATAAATGCGGACACTGGCTGACGGATGAGGCAACCAAAAAAGTTGCCGAATGGATTAAACAGCATTTTCAAGATTGAGGTGAGTATTTTAAGTACTTGGACAGAATTAATTGAAAAATAAAAAGTGCTGTCATTCTGAGTTCCTGATAGTCGCCGAGCCGCCTACAAAATAAT
>CAZGNO010000141.1:0-6570 GCA_964527785.1 uncultured Chitinophagaceae bacterium | reverse complement strand
CAGAAGGCAACTGTCTTATTTTTTATTTCATTGTATTATTTTGTAGGCGGCTAGGCGACTATCAGGAACTCAGGGTGACGTAATTTTATTGTCATGCTGAGCGTAGTCGAAGCATCTAGTACTTGCCAATTTTTAACCAAATAATTTCTAGAATTTAATGGTTCGGTTATTTTAGTCCTATCACTTAGGAGGACAAAATTAAATTTATGTATCAGACCAATAATTGTGAATCCAAAGGATTCAAATGTTTATAGAAAAAGTCATTCCGCACTGAGCATACGACCCCGATGGGGTCGAACGTTCATAGCTAATACATTGCTATAAACATTTAATCCCGTCGGGATTAATCAAAATGACAGCTATCATATATCAACAATTTATTTTGTTCTCTTACTTACTTAATTATTCTCATTAAACAAAATCGAAAAACGATGAACATAAACACTGATATTCAGAATTTGCCACATAGGGCTTATGGTACTATGGACTTTGTTATTTGCAGTTTGGGCTTGGCGAGCTTCGCCGGATTTGTCGCAGAGGCAACACCATATTTTGTGTTTTTTTCTGCGCTGTTCAGCTGCATTTTATTTGGAATCAGGGTGTTTGTAGCTATTCGTGATTTTGGCAAAAAGCCGGGCAATCCGAACGGTCATGTAAACGGCGATGATGATTATTCACAAAAGGACTTACTCTAATGGATATTGAAGAATTTACTGAGGATGTAAAGCAGTTTGTCAGTAAAACAGGGCTACTGACAATTGCATTATTCATAGCCGGTATGTTTTTGTTTCATCTGCTTGCGGCATATTATCCGGGCTTGCATTTTATAGGGGTATCGGTATTGCTTTTTTCATGTGGATTGGGGGCGTTCTATGTTATTGACAGATGGGTATTTCCGAGCATTAATTTTATGCAGGAAATCAAGGCGGGGAATATGGCGGTTGCACTATGTTTTTGTGCTGTTCTGGCTTTTATCAGTGCCACAGAACTGTGCGCTTTCTCAGTCTTTTTCACATTACGATAAGCACATCACAATCTTTGAACAGTGGTTAGGGCAGACGGAAACGAGAGGCGCGAACAGGTCGGGATTAATTGACAGTATGAACAGATATGTCGCATATCCTCTTGGGTCACCGTATTGTGCGGCGGCAGTGTGTCTGGCGTTGAAATTAAGCGGCAAACCGATATTCAAGTCGGGACTGGCGCAGAATCTCAGAAACAGCGATTCGTTTTCAGCATGGGATGTCTTCACCGGAAAACGGCAAGTGCTGAAAGGTGATTTGCTGATTTGGCAAAAGGGTACAACAGTATTTGGTCATGCTGCCACGGCAAGTAAAAATTGGAACGGGGCAAGCGGAGAAACGTATGAAGGCAATACAAGTTCCGGCGAAAAAGGCAGCCAAAGTAACGGGGATGGTTTTTGGCATAAATTCAGACATATTTCACCGACAAGTTATTTCAGAATCAAGTGGATAACACCAATCAGGGAGTAAAATTATGGTAGCAGGCGATTATAACATAACAGTCCAGCAGGGAGTGAAGTTTGAGCTTGTCATCTCGGACATCGTGGACGAGGATATGCCGGACGCCACTGCGCTTACATGGTCGGCTCAGGTTCGCAATTCGGGAGATGATGCTATTGTATGTTCGCCGACGGTAACAGCCCCGCTCGCAAATCAATTAAAGCTCACAATGAGTGACGTTCAAACAGCATCGTTGAACGTGAAAGGAACATATATCTATGATATAGTTGATTCAACTAAGACCTTTGCATACCTGAAGGGTTCACTATTGGTAGAGCGCGGGAGGACTTCATGAGTGAAATAACGGTACAGCCAAAGATTGTAAAAGTGAAGCCGACAGCCGGCGGAGTAAGTGTTGCAGCGATTAGGAAAGAGGTAGTGGTAAAACCGCAGAAGGGCGCTGTGGTGTATTTGTCAGGTACGTCTGACCAAATTTTTGGAGAAATACCGGGCGGTACAATCAACGGTTCGAATGCGACTTTTACGACAGCATATAGTTTTGTTCCGGGAACGGTTCAAGTGTATGTAAACGGGTTGCTGCAAAAAATCATTACGGACTACAACACAAGCGGAACAACGACAATTATTCTCGTGAATTCACCACTGACGAATGAAAATATTTTAGTCAATTATTTGAAAGCATAAAATGGCAGAAACACAAATCCCCACCAGGCAAATTGCCGACGGCGCAATCACCAATGCAAAAGTAGCAGCCGGCGCGGCAATAGCAAGTTCAAAATTAGCGGACGGTGCGAACTTCCTGAAAAAGGATGGCAGCGTAGCACTTACCGGTAATTTAGACGCGAATAGCAATAAAATTACAAATCTTACTACCCCTTCAAGTAGTGGCGACGCAGCCAATAAGAGTTATGTAGATACTCAGGTAAGCAGTTTAAATCAGATATTTAAAATTAAACCGAATTGTCGTGTTGCAACGACGGGTAATATTACCATCAGCAATCCGGGTACTGCTGTTTTTGACGGTGTGACTTTAACTACAGGTGAGTATTTGCTGGTGAAATCTCAGTCGAGTGCGGCTGAAAATGGTATTTACTCTTTTGATACATCAAGCACTGCTCTTATCAGAATCTCGCAAATGGACGCATGGGTTGAGGTGAACGGAGCGATTACGACGGTAGATGAGGGGACAGTAAATGCCGATACGATGTGGTTGTGTACGAGCAATGCCGGCGGGACTATCGGCAGCACAGCCATTACGTGGACGCAAATACCGACATCAACCGGCTATACAACCTCGAACTTTGTGGATAAGGAAGTACCGAGCGGAAGTATCAACGGTTCGAACGCTGCGTTTACACTGGCAAACACACCAACATCAGGAACGGAGCACGTGTATTTGAACGGCATATTGCAGGAAAGCGGTTCGGGTAATGATTACACAATTTCGGGTGCAAATATCACCATGCTTACCGCACCTCTTACCGGTGAAAAAATTGTTGTATCATATAGGAAGTAAAGGATATGGGAGAAACTAAACTTGCAGGGAGACAGGTAGCTGCGATTGATATTCAAACGTTTACTTCAAGCGGTACATGGTCAAAGCCAGCAAATTCTACAATTGTAAAAGTTATATGTGTAGGTGCGGGGGGAGGCGGTGGCAGCGGGTACAAAGGAGCGACGGGTGTAAATCGTTCCGGTGGAGGCGGTGGTGCTTCCGGTGCTGTTAATATGGCAGAATTTTCTGCAGATCAACTTGGCGCATCAGAAACCGTTACTGTAAGTTCAGGAGGAGCTGGAGGTGCATCCCAAACCTCAAATAGCACGAACGGAACAGCAGGTGCATCGGGTACTAATACAACTTTTGGAGATTACTTACGTGCATCAGGTGGCGGTGGTGGAAGTGCTGGGACACTTAGTACTGGTGTTGGCGGTGGCTCAGGCGGCATATCCAACGGAACTAATGCTGTATCAGGTATTAATGGAGGGAATAGTAGCACTTCTAATACTGCAAACCCTGGGGTCGGGACGACTACTTCATCAACTACAGGTGGCGGTGGTGGTGGTGGAATTAACTCGTCAAATACTGCACAAAACGGTGGTGCAGGTGGTATTGTAAATATAGGATTTGTTGCTGTAACAATAAATGGTAGTTCAGAGGGGTCAAACGGAAGCTCATACCCTGTTTTCCCCTACGTGATGCTGGGTACAGGTGGCGGTGGCGGTAACGGCAACGGAGGAAACGGCGGTAATGGCGGCAACTATGGCGGTGGTGGCGGTGGTGGCGGAGCAGGAATAAACACCACAACAAACTCAGGTAGTGGAGGAAACGGTGGCGGGGGAATCTGCGTTGTTGTTTCCTATCTTTCAGCATAAATATATAAAGGTTATGTTAAAGACTTAGTGTAATCAGGTTATAAGATTGAACCAAAACTCTGTAGTAATATGCCTATAATTGACACAGGACTATCCACAGCCCTCACTAATCTCTTCAAACTCATAACCGGATTCGAACTCCAAGAAGAAAAGATTTTTCGTGAGAAAGACGGTACTATTATCAAAGATTCAATCACTGTGCAGTATCCGCCAAATCTTGCTGCGATTAAGTACTATTTAGACAATCATGGTAAGGAACTGGGGTTCGGAAAAATCCCGAAAACGAAAGAAAAACCTGAAAGTATTCAACCACCCGATTTCACATTTATTGCTGAGGATATGAGTAATGGGGCAAATGAAGCTTTCACCGAAACAAATTAAGACAATTATAAGTGAAAGCAACGAAACATTCTACATTGCAGGTATCGGAAGCGGTAAATCTTTTATTTTAGGTGTATTTATTGCAAATGAAGCGCGCCTCAAAGGCAGCGTCGGACTCATCACAGCCCCGGTAACCGACACCCTCAACAACAGTACATTACCCGAAATTAAAAATGTATGGGCTCAGTTGGGGCTAATCGAAGACGTGCATTATATCATCGGGAAAATACCACCTGAAGAGTGGGGAATTGAAAGTTACTCCCGGCAAAACACAAACATTCTTACATGGCGATGGGGTTCCTATACAATCATAGACGGCTCGGATAACTTCAATAAACATCGAGGGTTGGAACTTGACTATATAGCCGCAGACGAATTTCGCGACCTAAAAAACGGTGCATGGCAAATGTACCGAGGTCGGATGAGAGGAAAAGCAAAAAAAGCAATTGACGGCAAATATCGAATGCTGGCGGTCACCACACCCCCGGACGACCCCGCGAAAATTGAAAACCTGATTAATGACAACGTACTGGTTATCTACGGAAGTTCATTTGATAATTCACGGAATCTGCCCAAAGGGTATTTGGATGGACTCAAATCAGGGTACGACGAAATTACCTACCGACGTGAAGTTCTTGGTGAATTGATTCATACCGGTGGATTGCGTGTTTATCACGCATTTTCCGATGAAAATATCGTTAAGCAGGATTTTATTCCGAATGCACCGACAATAATGTGTTGGGATTTTAATGCCAGCCCCAAAAAACCGATGAGCACCGGATTATTGCAGGAAATACGAGGGAAATATTATCTCACAAAAGAATTTATTTTCAAAAATTCAAATACCGATGAGCAGTGCCAAAAAATATTGGAATTCTTTCAAAAATCGAATTTTAAGGGTAATCTCACCATTACCGGCGATTATTCGGGACATCGCAAGGAATCAAATGCAACCCGCAGTGATTATGCTATTATCGAGCATTATTTTTCTCGTTATCCCGAATATAGACATAAAACGCGCCCAACGCTTTCCGTTCGCGACAGAGTCGCCTCTCTCAATGCTCAATTTCGTAATATGGTTGGAGAGCAGGGGTTAAGGATTGATTCACGGTGCGTGAAACATATCGAAGACTTATACAAAACACGTTGGAAAGAAAGCGGTGCCGGATTGGACGATTCAGACCCGGAACGTACTCACCCAAGCGATGCATTAAGCTATTGGGCATATAATTTTTTCCCTATTGATAAGAAGGAAATTCAATATGGATAAATGATAAACGAAGTGAACCTCCAGTTCTTACTTCATATACACTTTTTCACTGTAGTATTGGTGAATTCGCAATCATACAACTTAAAGTTTGGATAAGGACTGAGAAAAAATGTAATTTTGCATATTATACACTGTGTTGTCAAATCGTACAGGAAGGGGAAAATGGCATGAAAAGCTCTGACCAAAGCTCAAATTCTGGGAAATTATCATTTGAAGATTTCAAAAATGAAAATGGATTAACGTATTGGTGGGCTTCTGACTTAATACAAATGCTCGGCTATCCAACCTTGAAATCTTTTGAAAAAGTGTTGGGTAAAGTAACCAAAGCATTACTCTCATTGAGTATTTCTCACTACGAGAACATAATAGCGTCGTCTCGAGATTATAACGGTGAAGAAGTACAAGATTTCAAGCTGACAAGATTTGCTTGTTATATGGCTGTAATGAATAGTGACCCTAAAAAAATTGAAGTGGCACGTGCTCAAGCATATTTCGCTGAGCAAACAAGAAAATTTGAGTTATACATTAAAAATACAGATGAGTTTGATAGAATTCTCATACGAGAAGAATTGTCAGATGGAAATAAGTCTTTAAGTTCAGTTGCAAAGGGAGCTGGCGTTACTGATTTTGCCAAATTTACAAATGCGGGATATTTGGGAATGTATAATATGCCATCATGGAAATTGGAAAAAAGGCGTGGTATTAAAAAAGGTGAGTTAATGGATATTATGAGTAGAACCGAATTAGCTGCAAATCTTTTTAGAGTTACCCAAACAGAGGAAAGAATAAAAAGTCAGAAAATAAAAGGTCAGGCAAATTTAGAACAAACCCATTTTGAGGTTGGTAAGGAGGTTAGAAAAATAGTAGAAAAGAATACAGGACGCTCACCGGAAAATTTAATTCAAGAGAAACAGCTGCCAATGGTTAAGAAGGAACTGAAGCAAGGATATAAAAATATGCAGCATGAAGACACCAAAGATAAAAATAAATAAAGATAAGCACTGGGGCAGAATTAATTGAAAAATCAAAGTGCTGTCATTCTGAGGGATTCTTAGACCGAAG
>CAZGNO010000140.1:0-6597 GCA_964527785.1 uncultured Chitinophagaceae bacterium | reverse complement strand
TGAAAGTCAGGTGTAGCACCTGACTTGACTTTGCTCACCTGACTTGACTTTGCTCGCCTGACTTGACTTTGCTCGCCTACTGACTTGACTTTGCTCGCCTACTCATGTGTAAATTTGCTGTTGATAAGGTCTAATCAATATAATCTTGCGTAACATCAGTTAATATAATTGATTTTTATATAATTAGGACGAATATCATTCTGTACGTTACAAGAGATGTCATTTACAGCTTCATTGACCGAAGAATCTCAGTTTAGTAGATTCTTGAGGAATCAAAAATGTCTAAAAAAAGAAGAAGTTAAGCTTAGACGATAATGAAATACATAATTCTCAAGATTCAATTAAACTGAGATTCTTCAGTCGAGGACTTCTTCAGAATGACAGAAGGCAACTGTATTTTTTTTATGTAATGGCATTGTTTCTCAGCTGACTCTTGGGGGGCATGAACTCAGAATAACAGAACATATATTGTTATATATGTTCCCTTACATACCGTATCAGTCATAAGCAACCTCATCAAAACAAAAAAACCGTCAAGTCATCGAGTGACATTGACGGTTTGTAAATTAATAACAGAAGCTGAGTTTTATTTCACCACAACCAAACGTTGCAACTGTTGAACACTGCCGGCACGTACTTGTACCTGATATATTCCGGCAGGGAATGACTGAAGACCTACCATAATATTATCCGATGAATTTTCAATCGGTTGTTTTAAGAATGAACGTCCCATAAGGTCAGTAATTTCTAGTGTTGCACCTGTAAGCGAAGCCATGTCGTACTTGATAGTAGCAGTTTCAGACGAAGGATTTGGGAATACATCAAGAGCAATATTCATATCTGTTGAAACATCAACACCGCTTGATTGCTTCACAACTATCTCAACCGGAGTTGCAAAACTCCACGAATCACTGCCATCTGCACTGCCATTTAGGTTCACGGCATTGCCGGCAGCACGTAAGAAATATGTGCCTTCTGTTGCAGGAGCTGTCCAAGTGAATGTATATTCTGCCTTACCACCCGACATAGTTTTTGGTGAAGTATGGGTTACTTCACTTCCTAAAATCCGGTTGTCATCGGCTGTAGTTGTTAGCGTGCCTGCATTGGTAGAGCCCGCTTTTGTTGTTTTGACCGCAGCATTAAATCCTGCAGCAGCTTGAGTTGCATGGGCAACAACAACGGTGATTTCCAATGAGCCGCCGGGTGCTACAGTAAATGAACCCGATTTGGAGATAAAAGTAACAGTTGTGGCAGGGTTGGCAGAGCCGGCATGACAACCTCCACCTAAACAGCCAAAATTTGGAGCAGTTCTACCGTTAATACCGCTTCCATTGGCGAATGCAACCCCCGAAATAAGTACAAATAAGCAAAGCGAGAGAAATAAATGTCGAAATAACATAATAAGACCTATAGTAATAAGATAAAAAAAGGGCGGAGAAACCTCCGCCCGAAAAAGTCAGAAAAGAAATTATCGAATAATCATAAATTGAGTGGAGCGAACTCCTGTTCCGATTGAAAGTATCGCTGTATATGTTCCGCTTGATACACGATTTCCTACGAGAGAAATTCCATTCCACGAAAGAATATTCGCACCTTCAATTAACTGAACATTTGCTTTTCGATAGACTAACCTACCTTCGGCATCAACTATGACGAGTGATGCAAGTGTATATACAGCCGAAGAAATTTCAAATGATACATTGTCTGTGCTCGGATTTGGGAATGCACGGACATTTGAGAAAATCTTACCAAATGCATCACCTTCATCTACACCGGTTACTTTTGATTTGCCTTCCAGCTGAATCTGATGCTCTTCGACTCCTGCGGTCGTCCCTGCAAGAATACTGAGTATTGCTGTTGCACCGCTCATACTTTTTGGCTTATAGCGGATAGTAAATGTCATACATCCGTTTGGCTGTAGTGTTTTTGGCATTGCATCAGATGCGATAAGTTCAAATTGGTCGTCGCCGCCTATGACTGTAGCACCGGTAACAGCGAATGCTGCTGAGGTATTGTTACATACCTGTATGATAGAATCTCTGAATAAACCGGGCGAAGTAGTGTCAAAAATAACCTTAGAAACAGTTATGCTGCTAAGGCATCCCTGACCAATCAGGGCAGTAGGGGTCGGGGTATTTGAAGAGTTACTTGTCACATTGAGAACGGCTAATAGTCCGCCCGTCACTGTCGGTGCAAAGCGAATTGTAATTGTCCGTTTGTCATTAGGAGCTAAAGTAAAGCCGCCACCACCGCTTACTATTGAGAAAGAAGATGCACCTGAACCGCCAATACTGACGGAAGATACAATTAAGGGGCTTCCCCCTATATTTTCAATAATCCCTGTAAGTGTAGAATCTTTTGCTTCTCCCGGAAGGACACATCCAAACTCTACAACCAATGTGTTGAAGGCAATTGAAGGTGCAGATGAACCGTTTACTGTCAGTTTTGCCTGAGCAGAGGTAATCTGACCGCATGAATTTTTAACAATACATGTATAAAGACCCGAATCACTTGGCTTTACTGTTATGATAGTCAGTGTGGCAGAAGTTTCACCGGTAAGATTATTCCCGTTCTTTTGCCATTGATAGGTGAGAGCCGTACCACTGGCAGTTACTCTGAAAATAACAGCACTTCCGGGGACTGTACTGCTGTCTCTCGGCTGAGTTACAATAGTTGGAGCTACACCAAGCCGGACACGAGCGGAAACAGTTGATTTAAAACCACATGAATTTGTAGCTTCAATCGAGATCACCCCGGTATCTGCCGCGCTTACAGCAGGTATTGTATAATTGTTTGTTGTCACACTTGCGATTACAGTTCCGTTTCGCTTCCAAACATAGGTGAGTCCTGTCCCGGACACTTCAACCTTCATCTTAAGTTCTGTACCGGCACATACAAATGTATCAGTGGGCTGTGTGAAGAATTGAGGGGCTGACGGGAATTTAAGGCGACCTACCGTACTTGTAGCCGGAGGACTGCACAGACCCGTAACAACTACATCGTATGCTCCGGTATCTGCTTCGGTAACATTGACAATTGTATAGGTGGCTGTAATACCGGCACCTACCGGATTGCCGTTTCGCCTCCATTGATATGAAAGCCCTTCGCCGGTTGCAAGTGATTTTAATATGGCAGACGAGCCGGGGCAAACGGTTGTGTCACGCGGATGGGTCGTAAAAGAGGGCGGGGGATTGACAATTAGGGACGCGGTATCGCTCGATACACCCGTATTACAACCCGTTACCGTGCACGAATAAACTCCTGAATGGGCTGCTGTTGAAGCTGCAATGGAATAGGTTGGGGTATTTGCGCCATTACCGATGAGATTTTCACTATTCCTTCGCCATTGATATGTATAGACAGAAGGATTATCTGTTGCAATAGTAAATGAAAATGGCTGACCGACACAAACTGAAGTACTTACAGGGTTTTGTGTAACTGTAGGTGTGGAAAGGATATAGAAATTAGCATTGCTTATGTCATTTGTAGCAACGTTGGTTCTGTCCGAAACACGAATGCGGTATGTTCCTGCAACTTCCTGAGTAGCAGGGATTGCCCATGACCACGAAGCAGGTGTAGCAGGAATATTAGTGGCGAGTGTCAGCCAGTTATCGCCACCGTCAGCAGAAACTGCAATATCTACATTGGCTATTCCGGAGGAAGTCCATGTGATATTTCTTGAAGTACCTCGACACCATTGCTCATTCCCGTTTGGAGCGGTAACCTGCACTCCGGGAACAATAATTGTAATGGCAGGCATGATATTCCAACTGTCGTTAGGGTCGGCTAAGCCATTGGCATTTACAGCATTTCCTGCGGCTCGGAGGGTATATGTTCCTGCTGCTGCCGGAGCAGTCCAAACAAATTGGAATGCTGCTACGCGTGGAGTACCTATCAATGGCTGAGGCATTGTATGTGTTAATTCGCCATTGAGAAGTTGAAGTCCGGTTCCTGCAGTAAATTCACCGACATTTGCACCACCGGCACTTTTGATTGAAATATTAATGCCCGCATTTGGCTGAACAGCATGGGCAACTTGAGCCACAAATGCACGTTGAGATCCTGCCGCCATGGTAATTGTAGCACCAACTCCCGGCATCGAAACAGTTGTTGCAGCATTGGCATTTACAGCATGGCAACCTACTCCGCCACATCCTACTTGGCTTTGCCCTGCAATCCCAAGACTACGGGCTTGCGCAGAGTAAGATGCAGTTGCAGTAATTGCTATAAAAAGCAACCATTGGTAAAAAATTTTCATAGTACACCTCGAAACAAATGTTAATATAATTAAATCATTATGCGACTATTTACAATATAATCCTAATGTATTGCGATTCCAATATGCAAATATAATTAACTTCTAGCCGAAGACAGTCAAAAGTTTTGTTACCGGGTCGTATGTGCTGTTGAATTTAGCTAAGGGAGCCGTTGCAAGCCCAGAAATCAATGCGCCGTCAGTCGGTGCAAACTCTGAACTGTGGCAAGGGCAGACAATATTCTCACCCGGTGCAGCCGGAGCAACTACATCACATTCCTGGTGATTACAGCGTGATGACAGTGCAATATAATCAGGGCTGGCATCTGTACCTATGCGCATGATAACCACAGAATGAATACCGTTAATCGAATTTCCATTAGTATCCTTTAATTGCAGAACTATTCCCATACCTATTGTTTTGAGAATACCGTCAGGGTCGTCTTTTACGGTATCGAATATTGCTTTGCTACCCGACGGGACGACAGGAATTTTGGAGGTAAAGGGTTCACAGGCAGCAATAGAAGCAAGTATACCTCCGCAGACAGCGACTCCGATACCCGAGGCAGCTTGCGTGAAAAATTTACGACGATGAACATCTATAACAGGCAGTTCCATAATTATGTATCCTTCTTAAAAATTACTTAGCTCTGATAAATTTTGTGGTAATACATACAAATCCCCTCGTTCCCCTTTAACAAGGGGATGACGTAGGTCTGTATCATTTAACGACTTATCTTGCCTCCCCCCCTGTAAAAGCAGGGCTATTTTTCTAAAGACATATCTCCCATAGGGAGAATATATTGGTAGAAACAGAGATGTTTTCCGGACTCTTCAAGCCCTGTTGGGGCGAAATAGTCATCAGCAGTAAGTCATATTTCGTTCCTGACGGAACTTTATGAACATCGGGGAATGTATCTTCTACCGATATGTTGCCCTTACAGGGCAGTTTTACATTTTATGTAGTAACCAAATTAAAAAAACAGCCCTATATTAATAAGGGGATGACGTAGGTCTTTGTCATTTAATGACTTATATCTTATCTCCCCCTTGTGAAAGGGGGATTAAGGGGGATTTCTGCTCTTGCAGAAACCACAAATATTGTTAAAGAACCAAAATTACTTAGCTGTTGAGCCGTAAAAGTTTGCATCAATATCAATTGTTTCGCCCACTTTGCTTCCTACCAGTCCGCGTACGCCAAGCACATTAAAATCTTTGAGTGCAATTTTGAAAGTAGCTTGCACTAGGGCAAAATCACCGGGAGCGCGTTTTTTTGTTGCTTCTGATTCACGAACGAATTTTAACGTGATAGGCGATTTAACTTGCTTCGTTTCACCGTGCAGTGTGAAATCACCGAATGCATTTGCTTTGATTTCGCCCATTCCGTTGTCTTGCTTTATAATTTGTATGTCGCTTAGTCCTTTTATATCAAATACGATGGAAGGGTATTTTTCGGCATACAGCCAATCTTTTCCCCATAAATGCGAATCTCTGCGGTCTAGTCCGGTGGTCATAGTCTTAACTTCAACTTTGATTTGCCCGTTTGTTGCCTCAAGGTTATCCAAATCAATGGTGAAAGTACCGGAGATACCATTCGATGTTCCCTTAATTTCTTCCAGTGGGGCGGTACTTAGAAATTTGACAAGGTTTTCGCCGACTTTATTACTGAGTGTTATGTTTTTTTTGCCCTGAGTTCCAACCTTGAGTTGAGTCCCGGAGAATGAAAACTGTGGGGAAAGTATTATTACACAAGCTGCAACAGCAGATAACTTGATGATTTTCATAAATGTTCCTGATAATTAGAAATAATAGTTTGAATTCTTATCACATATAAACTACACCATGCGTTAAAATGTTCCACATAAGTGTTTAGTCAAAATAAATAAATATAGTAAGTAGTAGGACATATTTATTTTAATTTTATATGTCCTGTCATTCTGAACGTTAGTGAAGAATCTCCGTATGCTGTTAAGCCCTTTATGTGTATTGCATTGCGGAGATTCTTCGGTCTAAGAATCCCTCAGAATGACAGCACTTTGATTTTTCAATTAATTCTGTCCCAGTACTTAACTGATGTTACGCAACAATTACTGTATTGAGTTTCTTCCCTAGTCAAGTCAGGTTCTACACCTGACTTCAACAAAAATACCTTTTTACGGACTATGTACGCAAGCAGTATTTATTTAACAATCTTATGCGCTTTAATTGGTAAGTAATGAAAGTCAGGTGTAGCACCTGACTTGACTTTGCACGCCTGACTTGACTTTGCACGCCTGACTTGACTTTGCACGCCTACTCATGTGTAAATTTGTTGTTGATAAGGTCTAATCAATATAATCTTG
>CAZGNO010000139.1:0-6778 GCA_964527785.1 uncultured Chitinophagaceae bacterium | reverse complement strand
ATTTATTTAATAAACGTATGCGCTTTAATTGGTAAGTAATGAAAGTCAGGTGTAGAACCTGACTTGACTTTGCTCGTCTACTCATGTGTAAATTTGTTGTTGAAAAGGTCTAATCAATATAATCTTGTGTAACATCACTTAGTAAATTATTTTATTCCGGTATTTATGTGTTAATAATTTATATTCTATTATAATTTTTATAATATTCTTAATTAAAAAATGGATACTTTAAGTAAAACAAAAATAACAGTGGAAGCACATATTAATGCTCCTGTAGAAAAGGTTTGGCAACTATGGTCACTGCCCGAACATATCACACAGTGGTGTGCAGCTTCAGACGACTGGCATGCTCCTCAAGCTGAAAATGATTTGAGAACCGGCGGTATATTTTCTACAAGAATGGAAGCGAAGGACGGCAGCTTCGGTTTTGATTTTGCGGGTGTGTATGACGATGTAGTAATACATGAACGCATATCATATACTATGGGTGATACCAGAACAGTTGATATTACATTCTCATCTGATGGAAATGGAACGAAAGTGGTTGAAACATTTGAAGCGGAAAGTACAAATTCACTCGAAATGCAAAAAAGCGGCTGGCAAGCTATTTTGGATAATTTTAAGAAGTATGTTGAGGCGAACTAGAGGATAATTTATCTTCATTTGTATATAATTGTTCGTTAATCTAAACTAATTCAACATATTTATGACACAGTATAAATAGAAGAAATGAAGATACAAAGGACTCCTCAAGACAAAAAACAACTCAGTTATGAAAGAGAGTGTCGTAATTGCTATGGAGAAAGTCATAAAGGTTCAGTAAAATCAATCAGATTTAGAAAATCTTGGGTAAATCAAACTTATAGACAAATGATTAGACAACGACTAAAAGAAACTATCGAGATAATTAATATGATCCCGATAACGCAGATTTGGTATAAAAGAAGTGAGACGTAAATATTGGAGGAAATTACAGGATCAACCTTTAGGTCAGTTTTTAAGTTTCAAAGGAAAGTCTATAAACAAGAAGTCACGGCACTAGTTAAAATGTATAAATAATGTCGATAGAACTCTTGGAATTGTACTTATTTATATTGCAATTGAGTTTGTTAGAGGTCAGGTCGGTAGTTACAACCGACCCTTCTTCTAAGTGTTTATATGGAATGTTAGTTATAACTACTTCCGTAATTTTAATGTACCACCAGCCCTACGAGAAATTATACCGAATCAAATTAAGGAGTGATGATAGGAGGTTGCTGAAAGCCCTTGAAGATGCAGTAATCTTGAAGGGCTTTCTTTTTTAGGATATTTTAATCGGGATTTACATTTACAATTGAATTAATGATTCACAATTATCGGCTTTGAAATCATACCCGCTTGACTGTGAGATTGAACAAAATAGACACCACTCACCAACTCTGAAACATCTATTACGCACTCACCGTTTTGTGACACACCCTTATTTACCACGATTCCCAAACTATTCACTACAATAAATGAAGCATTACTTTCCAAACCGGAAACCTTAACTATAGATGCAACCGGGTTTGGAGTAGTTGTAATATTATCTTCAGGAGTAATTTTTTCATTAACGTCTAATGGGGTAACAGCTATATTTTTTAAACCGATTTGATTATATACATAAAAATCTGCACGGTCGTTTTGTACCAAGACCCAAATATTTTTATCTTTATCTTGAGCTATATAACTTTCATTGTCACCTTGACCCCATCCGGGCAATATAGAATTGTTGTTATTATAGGTAAGCCATTTATTATCCTGATACTTATGAAGTCCTCTTAGTGAAGAAATCCATAATGCATCGTTGTCATCAATTAAGAAATCAGTAGCGTCGGTTTGCACCGGTGGCAGGTGTTTCCAAACAGTTCCGTCGAAATATGAAGCTGATTCGTCGGCGGGTGGTCCTGTTATAATGTTATGATAATAGACACACCAAATTTTCCCATGCTTATCACATGTTATCTTCATTATATGTTTATTTCCGTCAACATAATTATAGGAAGGTCCGTGCGGCAGAACAACTTCTTGCAATGTATCATTATCTTTTATTCTAATAACTTCACCTGTTGGGGATGCGATCCAAACATTATTCAATGAGTCAATACAAAAATTACGACATATTCCTACCGGACTCCCTGATCTCAACTTTGCAGTAAGGAGTGCAGATTTCCACTCGGTTCCGTCAAATCGCTGCAGTGCCTCACCATCTTTGCTGTTTACTCCCAATCCTAAACAAATCGGGAAACCGTTTTTATCAAGATCCAAATTTGCTATATCATTTTTTACAATTCCTGAATTTGATGAATTATACATTGTTGTAAATTTTCCGTCATACCGGGCTACTCCTTTCGGAGTGGCAAACCAAAGAATATTATTTTTATCGTACACAAAAGTTGTAGGGGAATAATAAAATTTTATTGATGTGGAAATGGTTTCTGTTTCCCATTTGTTGTTTCTGTAATGATTGATATATACATTGTTATCCCTTCCAAACATATAGCACATATCTCCATTAGGGTCTTTTTTCATTGTGATTGGAGAACTGTCAAAATTCTCTTCTTGAGCAGCCCTTATTTTTATCCATTGAACATTTACAGGGACAATAGCGGAGCACACGGCAGTAGCTTCTACATTGCCATTTTTACCGGTTATTGTAAATGATTTACTTCCAGTATCTCGATATGTCGGTGTGATTTTTAGAGTAATATTTGTATAAGGCGGACTGGCAACAGGATTTGAAAAAGTCATTGTCCCGTTGAAGGGAGAAGATACCGTGAGAAAAACGGTTGTATTAAATCCGTCAACAGGTGTAATCACAACAGGATATACCACAGTTTCACCTACAGCTACAGTTTGATTGCTCGGACTAACTGCTATCATAAAGGACTGCGCAGACATCAAGTTCGGTGCAAACAAAAGTGCACAAAGAAAAAGGATTAACTTCATAAAAAAAACCTTCTATAATGTGAAAAGACTTAAAAAATTAGGCGTAAATTTAGTAATTGGATGAGAGGTAGTATTTGATATATTTTAAGGTTTCAAATATATCAATAGGCAAAGCTCGTAAAAAAGAAGCGGGTGTACAAGAATTATTTATAATTAAGCAAAAATACCCATTTACAGTCAGCTTAGTTGTATAAACTGACCTGACTGTTCAATAGTACTATATCTGTCTTTATCGTACTTTCAGCCCTTCTTGTCCGAATTATTATCCAACTTTGCTGCATCCCTTCTCCTCAAAATATACCAGCGAATGGCAAAGAAGAGAACTATAACTATCAAGACAATCGTAATTGCTTCGGAATAGCTGGAAATATACGTCTCAATTACCCGCCAATTACTACCCAAAGCCCACCCGCCATAACATAAAATAATATTCCATACCAGCGCGCTTACAGCTGAAAGCGTAAGTGTTCTCGGAAAATCCAACAATGAAAGTCCGGCAAAAAAAGAAATAACAGCACGGGTACCCGACAAAAACCGGTTGGCAATTATCAGCCAATATCCATACTTCTGGAACCACTTTTCTACTTTATGAATTGCGTTCACGGGTAGAAAAGGGACCTTGCCGGATTCAACTATTGAAGTTCCAAATTTTGCTCCAATCCAATACATAACCCCAAAGCCGACAATACTTCCAAATGTCGCTGCTGCGACAAGCGGAGCAAATTTGATACTGCCTATACCCACTAAAGTACCGCAAAATACCAAAAGCATATCACTTGGAGCCGGAGGAAAAATATTTTCGATAAATGTAATTAGAAAAGCGGCAAGTAAAATCCCCTCAGGCGGGAGTGCCTGTAAATACTGTATCGCTGATTCGAGCATAAATGCTATAATGGATTTTAGAAAGATTTGTTGTTTGTTTCACGCAAATTACACAGATTGCGCATCAAAGAAAAGCTAAAATCAAGTAAACGCAGCGATAAAAGATCAATATCAATACATAACGCGATGTATGGCTCAGTTACAACAATTGACGATGAAATTCGTAAGTGATATTGATGCCTGTAGTACAGTACTGCTGATGCAAAGAAAATCATAATGGCTTTCAGACAATTTTTGTAGTTTCGGTATGCGCAGAAATCCCCCTTATTCCCCCTTTAACAAGGGGGAGACAAGATAAGTCATTAAAAGACAAGTTAACTGATTAAATAGTAAAGACCTACGTCATCCCCTTGTTAAAGGGAACGAGGGGATTTGAATATACTGCCTCAAAAACCGTCACAGAATTACCATAATTTATAATTCATATTTAATGCTACGATACATCGGAACAATCCTTCGGACACACGGAACAGACGGAAGCGTTTTTGTAGGTGAAGCATCACCAACTCTCGAACTTCCGATAGGAACAACGATTCATATCGGCTTCTCCGGTCAATTTGCAAGCCCTTATAAACTAAAAACATTACGACCCGGCAATCATGGAGTGGTACTGTCCGTGGAAGGAATTGCAACGCCAGAAGCTGCCGCAGGACTGCGTGAAGAGGGCGTGTTTGTAGATGAGGCATTGCTGGTTTCCGGCAATAAAGACGAATACTTTACGGATGACATTATCGGTTGTGAGGTAATCGAGCAGTCAAGCGGTAAAGTAATCGGAACGGTAACGGACGTATGGATAATGCCGGCAAACGATGTATGGGTAGTTACTACCCAGCGTGGGGATGTACCGCTTCCGGTGATAGACGATGTAATTAAGCGGGTTGATATTGCCCAAAAACAAATAGAAGTATTCATATTGGAAGGTCTTATGGAATTAGCCGGAGGCGACGATGCCACTGATAAGGATTGATATTGTAAGTGCGGTTCCGCAGCTAATAGAGCCGATGATTACCCAAAGTATTATTGGGCGTGCAGTAGCAAAGGGTGTGGTTGAAATATACGTCCACAATCTGCATGAATATGCTGAAGATAAGTTCCGCCATATTGACGATACTCCATTTGGCGGTGGTGCGGGAATGATTATCAAATGCGCCCCTGTGTTTGCGTGTATCGAAAAACTGCTTTCCGAGCGGAACTATGACGAAGTGATTTATATGTCGCCCGACGGCGAAATGCTGAATCAGGAAATGGCAAACCGCCTTTCACTTTCGGGGAATATAATTATTCTGGCGGGTCATTATAAGGGAATTGACCAGCGTATCCGCGACATACTTGTTACGAGCGAAGTCTCGATAGGTGATTATGTTTTGAGTGGTGGAGAATTACCGGCTTTGGTGATGGTGGATGCAATCGTTCGATTGTTGCCGGGTGCAATCGGTGATTCGGAGTCTGCGCTTGAAGATGCTTTTCAAAATGGCTTGTTGGACTCTCCGCATTACACTCGCCCCGCAGATTTTCGGGGGGTGAAAGTGCCGGATGTGCTTTTGGGTGGTAATCACGCTGCAATTCGTGCATGGCGACATGAACAAGCGTTGGATAAAACCCGTGTCCGACGTCCTGATTTATTGGAAAAAATCGAATAATTATTATGAAAATCAAAGTATTGTTCTTCGGTCGTTTAGCAGAGCTTGCCGAAGTAAATGAGGTTGAGCTTCAGGAAATTAATAATACCGCTGCACTGCATGAATATATCAAGGCGCATTATCAGCAGCTAATGAACTCAAAATTTGCCGTAGCCGTCAATAAGAAAATAACAGGACATGAAGTGGAATTTAGCAACGGCGACGTAATTGCCCTTATTCCGCCGTTTTCTGGCGGATAATGTATCCTCCAAACAAAGTACCAACGCACACAACCCCTATGCTCACAGACAGTTTCGGACGCATACACGATTACCTTCGTATTTCTCTTACTGACCGATGCAATTTTCGGTGTCTGTACTGCCTTCCCGAACCTGAACATGACGAATCCATTGATTCAATGTTCACCATTTATTCCAACCAAACGACCACAGCCGCAGAGAAAATGAGTGCGGATGAAATTGATCGTATAGCAGGGATTTTTATAGGTCAGGGCGTGCGCAAAATCCGCCTGACCGGTGGGGAGCCGCTTATCCGCAAGGATGCACGGGATATCATCGAACGTTTGGGTAAGTATGATGTGGAGCTTGCCATTACCAGCAACGGGATGTATATTGACAAGTTTATTGATACGTTTCAGAGTGTAGGACTGAAATCTGTAAATATCAGTTTGGACTCTTTGAATGCAGAGTCATTTCATCGGCTTACGGGGCGTGATGAATTCAAAGCCGTGTATAAGAATATCGAACTGCTGCTCAAATCAGGTTATCACGTAAAGGTGAATATGGTGGTGATGAACGGCTATAACGACGAAGAAATTACAGATTTCATCCGTTGGACGGAAGACACTCCTGTGCATATCCGCTTTATCGAGTTCATGCCTTTCCCGGGCAACCAATGGCGACCTGAAAAGCTGATGACTTACAAGGATATTTTAAATATCATTGCACAAAAATACCCGAACCTCGAAAAACTGCAAGATGCCAAGCACGACACAGCCAAAAAACACCGTGTGAAAGGTCACGCGGGTACATTCGCAGTGATAAGCACGATGAGCGAACCGTTCTGCGGCGGCTGCAACCGTCTGCGCCTGACAGCCGACGGCAAGATGAGGAATTGCCTTTTCGCAGGTAATGAAATAGACTTGCTCACCCCATTCAGACGCGGAGAGGATATAGTGCCTCTCATTCACGGGAACTTGGCAGGGAAGTATGCTATGCTAGGCGGCAATGTGGAGACGCAGTGGGAGTTGCTTCATACGGAATCGCATGAGCGGACGATGATGGGGATTG
>CAZGNO010000138.1:0-7081 GCA_964527785.1 uncultured Chitinophagaceae bacterium | reverse complement strand
TATTGGGAATGGATGGAAAAAACTATATGTACCACTTCTTAATTTATATCCGTATTATTGCGTAGAATCAGTTAAGAATTCTACTACTCATCAAAGTTCATTTTTTCCTTAGCAGTGGCTTTGCAAAGCCACTGCTAAGGAATCAAACCACAACAAGTTTACTACTAAGTATTTACTACTTCTGAGAGCGTGTTCCACCTGAACGTTTCCCATATGTACTTACAGTTGAGTTAGACTTAGCCGGATTAACAATCTGCTCGTCTTTTGTACTATTTAGAGTAAGTTTCTTATTTGAGAACGCAGGGTAATTCAGTGCATACAACCCACATCTAAATACAAAATGGCAAAGACTGCGGTCTTGTGTCACTCCATTTTCGTTGCACACCGGATTTTTATATTCCCATACGATTTGTTTATTCTTGTTAATTTCAAAAAACTGTCCTGAATTCCCATTGCAAACAAGTGTATTTCCGTTTTGAAGCCGTTGAGCATTAGAAATAGTTTTTGAATAAAAAGACGTTTGCAGTGAATCCGAATAGCTCCATTCCGCCTTTTTGGGTAGGTATGATTTTCCTTCGCCTATGACGTAATTGCCTTTTTTGTCAGTTACGGGTGAGATAATATCCACAGAAGAATAATTGCCGTCCATTCGTCCGAATCCATTATTAAATATCATAATTTTCCCTGCATCGGGATACCCTTTTTCAATCCAGTACGGGCTGTGCTGCCCGAACAATCGTTGGTCGTCGCTACTGCCTCCTTGATAAACCAATGGATTGCCCCACCGAAAGAGCAAATCGCCGCCCTTACCGAATTTACCTCCGGAATGTAAGGCGGCTGTTGCTGTGGGGATACTATGGTCAATTATCCATATTTCATTGAGGTTGAAAGAGCTAACCATGATTTGATTCAAATCGGTATTATAAGTGACTGAATTAAAATGAAGCCAATCCGCCTCATCACCGCTTTCCTGATATACATAATTAATGTCCATGAGTTCGGGGTGTTTTGCAACAGACCCGTAATTTGCTTTCGTGGGGTCAAATTCCTGAACCAGATGATCCCATGCTTTCCATTCCCAAACTATTTTACCGGAAGTCTTTCCATCAGGTTTGATTTCTATAATTTTCTCAGAGTATAGCAGCTTATCTACGTGCTGTGGGTCTCGACCGGCAGCAATTGCTTCTGCCGCAGTCTTTACTTCACAGACAATTGCAAGGACATTGCCATTAGGCATCGGATATACGTCATGATGCTGGCACTGCAAAGAATCCGACAGCTTATACGACCACACCAGCTTTCCGTCCCAATTGAATTTCTCAATAATACCGCCGTTACCAGGCATTCTAAAGTAGGAATTACCGAAATTACCGGTGCGAAGCAGTGACCCGTCGGGAAGTAAATATACAGACTTACCCGGCGTATACTTACTTTGCCATGAATGGACTTTTTGCCCTTGTTTATCTATAAGATAAGTGGTTGTGCTGGATAATGGGGCAAACAGTACATAGCCCTCCTGCTGCCCGGAGTTTGATTGCAATACTCCAAATGCAGGGCGAGCAATCGCATTACCACCTAAGAACAGCATCGAGACGATAAGTGAAATAAGTAGCTTTTTCATTTCTGAATATGTTGTGGGCTTATTAACAAGTATGTAATCTTACACTCAAGTTGAACGTATAGGCAAACACAATTCTACACTATGTAGTCCAGTTTTACCTTTACCGATTACTATATGTCACTAGACCCGCCAACAATCCAAAACCATACAGATATTTCTATATTATATTTTGTACTATTAATAATCAAAATAGACAATCAGCAAAAAAGCCGTCTTTCAAAAAGAAAAACGGCTCGTTCTAAGAATCAGATTATATTATTATTGTTCGGTTGAGAGTCGGAATCGTACTATACGGTTGTTTTTGGTGTCTGCAATGTAGAGTGTTTTGTCGTACCAAGCCACGCCTTTAGGAGAGTTAAATTGCCTCTGCCCACTTCCCGTCCCTCCAAAAGACTGCATCTGCTTCCCTGCTGTATTGAACTTGAACAAGGAATCTTTCCCTGCATCAACAATATAAATGTTTCCAAAATCATCGAGTGTACAATCCTCCGGCGCAATAAATCTTCCTGCTGCGAATAAACTATTCTGGTCTTGAGGGGGAATAAACTTTTGTGCCCAGCCGGATTGGTCACCACTGATAAAAACCAGCCACTGAGTTTTGAACTGCATTTCACTTCCTGTTTGGGTAAAGATGAAATCTTGGGAACGGGCACCTGTTGTAGTAATACTGCTCAACCCTGAAATAGAATTTAATGCATTCCCCTTGGGGACTAGCCCTGCAATCGGCGAAAGGAACGTATCATCGGAAGAGACAGTAATAATTGCGTTATCGGGATTGGTGGGCGAAGAGTTGTTTGGACCTGTTCTGGTCAGCAAATAGGAATTATTAGGAAACACTGTTACCCCCGTAAACCGTCTGGCAGGATTGCTTGCCTCTGAATATGCAAGTGTTATCGGTGCGCTAGTAATATCATGGAGTGATTTGTGAAGTTCAATCCGATAGACAGCCCCGATTGTTGCTTGATTGCCATTGATAATTGTGTCGAGTTCGCCACAAACCAACAGGTCGAACAGCCCGTCCTGTCCAATTGCAATCGGCTTGTGAATCTTAGCAGAATACCCGACTACCGTACCGGAAAGGTCGAGCATTGCGACACGGTCATTGTCTGTGTCGGCAATATAAATGAACGGTTCATTCCCGATGAACACATCCGCCGGCGCATTAAACCCTGTCCACTCCGGTGCAAGCGGTAGATAGAGCGTATCATTCACTGTGCCTTTTGTGGGTGGCGCAGTCGGGACGGACGGCTTGTCGTGACAGCCGATTGTTACACTCAAAGCAACTGCAATTAGAACTAATGTAAGAACACTTCGAGCCATGGATTATGATTCCATTATTCTATGGAAGAATTGAGTACTGACTAATAAACACTTTAATTTCAGTACAAAGATAAAGTTTTTGTACCGGTTTTTCGTGAGCAAGCATTGATACCACCTGAAAACAGGTTAAATTTGCGAAAAAATAATATCAATTATCCTCTAGAAACTATGAATACAACTACCATACGACCTGTCAGCACTGCTTCCGATCAATTGAAATTTATCAAATCCCAGTGGAATTTTTACAAGGGTGACAAGAACTTTGTTGCGCCGATAATTATGGACAGAAAAAAGCTGCTCAATACCGAAAAGAATCCGTTTTACAAGCACTCAAAAATGCAGCTTTTTATTGCTGAGCGTAACGGAGCGGTCGTAGGAAGAATCGGTGCCATTATCAACGACAATCACAACGAAACCTACCATGATAAAATTGGCTTCTTTGGTTTTTTTGAATGTGAGGATAATCAGCAAACCGCCAATATGCTCTTTGATGCAGCACACAAATGGCTAAAAGAACGCGGCATGACACATTCACGCGGACCTGTAAATCCCTCATTGAATGACGAAAGCGGACTTCTGATAGACGGCTTTGATTCTCCTCCGGTCATCCTGATGACCTACAACCCGCCATACTACGCAAACCTCATCGAAAAGGCAGGGTATGCAAAGGAAAAAGACCTCTACGCATACCTTCTGGAAAATAAAACGTACATGACCGATAAAATGCAACGGATGGTGAATATTATTCGTGAGCGTCACCATGTTACTATCCGTGAGGTGAATTTCAAAGATAAGCAGCAGTTTATCCGTGATGTAAAAACACTCAAGGAAATTTATAATGCTGCTTGGGAAAAGAACTGGGGTTTTGTGAAAATGACCGATGAAGAGTTTGATTTTCTTGCAGCTGATTTGAAACAAATAGCCGACCCACTCTACACGCTTATCCTTGAAATAAACGGAAAGCCCGCCGGGTTTGCACTCGCCCTGCCGGACATTAACCAATCGCTTATTCATAGCAAAAGCGGTGGTATTCTTAGTGCAGCATGGCACTTGCTTACCAAGAAAAAGAAGATTACGTTACTTCGTATTATCGTACTCGGAGTGCTGCCTGAACATCGCCGCACTGGGGCTGATGCCGTCATGTATTACGAGCTTGGTAAACGGGGCTTATCCAAAGGAATCACTCATGGCGAGGCGTCGTGGATACTGGAGGATAATCAAATGATGAACCGCGCGCTTACTTCCACTATGAATGGGAAGGTGTATAAGACATATCGGGTGTATGAGAAGGGGCTGTAGTGGAGAGGGGATACGAACTAGTATTAATAATACTATAGTTGTTCCATATGGAACGACTTCGATCTATATATTTTTGTAGGTCGCCTGCAATCTCAGGAGATAATTTATCGCATATTACATCTCTACAATATTTAACTTATTATAAAGACCTTCGTTCAACAGTTGCTTGACCTTCTCAATCAAAGGTTGCAATGTTTGGTGTTTATTATCCCATGCCATAAGAACAATTATGTTAATATCAAATTTACCCAAATTCTGTTGATGGCGTAGATTTTTATCAAGGGTAATGAAAAAATCGAAGCCGTTTAGTGTCATCAGTCCCAAAAGTTCACCATTCTTTTTTCCGTTCCAACCTACATCACTTATCGTCATTACTTCATGCACTATTCCGAAGTCAAGCTTAAGTTTATGAGGAATATTCTCATCAAGCAATATTTTCATTCAGAACTTTTTCTGTAGTGATAAATAACTTTGCTTTTTCAAGAACTTCTATAGCTTGTTCATACGAAACATAAGGAAAGTTCTCTAGGAACTCATTAATTGTTTCCCCTGTTTCGATGTAATCGAAAAGAGACTTAATCGGAACTCTTGTTCCAGTAAAAACGGGAGTACCACCCATAGTTTCTTTGTCAATATTAATAGCACCGTATTGCATTTTTGAAATAAATAAAGTGATAAAATTATTTGTTCACCGCGCCCCGACCGCCGAATACAACTTAGAATAATACTCCGTAGATTGCAACAGTCCTGCGGCTGCCTGCACTAGCCGGTCTGTGCGGAGCGAACGTTCAGCATCCTCCTTGTTGGTCAGAAAGCGACTTACTATTTCATTTTCGAGAAGGGTAGAAATGACTTTAGCATTGGCAGGAGCGAGAAGCCGCTGCTCTTTTTGGAGAGCTTTTTCAAGTGCTTCAATTTTATTTACAAAAGACACATTTGTTTTATCACTTGAAACAAGTGTACGGGCTTCTTTCAGTTTCAACAGTGCAGGAGTTTCTACGTAAAAACCCTTGCGTTCCGCGTATGCTTCAAATTGCTCAAGAAGCTCAGGCGTTACGGCAAATCTTGTTGGTAACGATTTGAATTTGGAAGTATATTCACTAGCAAAACCAAAGATAATATCTTTGGCTATCAATTGCTCTACAACATCCGGGTAATCTGCGTCGGACACAATACTATCCGGCTCAATACCGTGAAGTTCACGAACAGGACGGTTATTTCTTGTATAAAAAATACGCCCGGTATCGGCAGATGCAGCTTTTCCTTCACGCTTACGGGTGAAATCTACCTTTTGAATACACCGTCCCGACGGAGTATAGTATTTAGCTGTTGTGATTTTTACACTTGCATTATAAGGAAGTGCGAAAACATTTTGCACAAGCCCTTTCCCATACGACCGCTCGCCCATAATCACTCCCCTGTCCAAATCCTGAATTGCCCCTGCAAGGACTTCACTCGCACTGGCACTGCGCCCGTTTATCAGCACTGCCAGAGGAATATCCGGCTCAAACGGACGTGATTGCGCCGTATAGACCCGCGCTTCGGATTCAACACGCCCTTTGGTGCTTACAATCCTGCTTCCTTGCGCTGCGAATATTTCACTGATGGCAGTGGCTGCGTCAAGCAAGCCGCCGGGATTGTCCCGTACATCAAGTATCAATCCGCAGATGTTGGCTTGATTGCGTAATTCACGGATTGCAATCTTTACATCTTCACCGCTTTGCCGTGAGAACCGGTCGAGTTTGATATAGCCAATACTGTCCTGCACCATTCCAAAGTACGGCAGGTTTTGTACTTTGATTTCTTCACGTGTAAGTGTAAAAACTAGCGTATCGGCAATACCGTCCCGCAGAATTTTCACTATAGCTTTCGACCCCGGCACACCACGGGTAAAGGGGCGAAGCGAACGCGAAATTTCATGGAGAACGAATGCAGTATCAATTTGAAGGATATGGTCTCCTATGCGAATTCCGTTCCGCTGGGCTGAGTATCCGTCGTATAATCCCGTTATGGTGAGCATACTGTCGCGCGCGCCCACGCTCATCCCAAAACCTGTATAAACTCCCGTCGAGAGCATATCAATATCTTCCGACGAACTTTCATCCAGCAGCGTTGTATATGGATCCAGATTGTCGAGCATATCCTTCATGCCGTTACGGACAAATTCCTCAGGGTCAATATCATCCACATAATTTGTAGAAATTTCGCGGAACATCGCACCAAACAGTTCAAGGGATTTATTGATTTTGAAATAGACGGCATCCCTCGAACCGCTAAAAAATCCAACGGAAAAAATAGCAATTACAGAGAGTATTATAAGAGGCAAACGTTTCATTGATGTAATAAAATGGTAGTATCGGCAGCTTTTCCAGAAAACACTATATTTTCCCGTAACCTTTATATTTATCGTATTTAGCACTATAGGTAACGATATTCATATTCATATCACGGAGAGTCCCGCCGGAAGGCGAGAGAAAAAACTCGTTTGTACGGTCTGTTTTTTCTTTCGATGGAATTCCTTGTTCATCCACATAAAATCGAACGCGATGGTAGCCGAGAATAAGAGGTGTGATGTGCGTTTGTGCCAGTAAATTTTCGGGAGTAAAACAGAATAAGTCGTCGGACATAATGAAAGATATACGATAGAAGAGAGAAGGAACCAAGAGATTTTATGCTAAGGTATTGCTATTTAAGTATAGCGTAAAGTAAAAGTGTAAAAAATGGCAAGTATCCGATGCTTCGACTACGCTGTAAATGACATCTCTTACATTGCCCGTCATTCTGAGAGCAACGAAGAATCTCCGTATGCACATCCGTCCAGCAGATTTTCACGTTCTTACG
>CAZGNO010000137.1:0-7149 GCA_964527785.1 uncultured Chitinophagaceae bacterium | reverse complement strand
CACACGAAGATGCTGAATTAAATTCAGCATGACAGGACATAAATTATACTACCATCTTAAGAGATGTCATTTACAGGAGTCTTCGAGTGAAGAATCTCCGTAAGAACGTGAAAACCTGCTGGACGGATGTGCATACGGGGATTCTTCGTTGCACTCAGAATGACGGGCATTTTAAGAGATGTCATTTACAGCGTAGTCGAAGTGTTCAATTATATGCCAAATTATGGATATTTACCGCAACAATTATTTTTGTCTCAGCACTTAAATATTTACTAGACTTTATATAATTGAAAAATAAAAGTACTGTCATTCTGAGGGATTCTTAGACCGAAGAATCTCCGTAAAGCACTACAAATACAAGTCTGAACAGCATACGGAGATTCTTCACTTGCGTTCAGAATGATAGGGTTAATATATCAATTTGTTCATCCTTGCACTTACTTGACTAAAGTTCAATGAGTTCATGGTGGTAAACGTCTAATTTGATTATTTTAGGTTTACTTCGAAGCACCCAACGAACCGAAATAGACCCCTAAACTAAGAGAAATAAATGATTTTGGTTTTTCATTTGCCTCTGCCCCAATAAAATTAACCAGATTATACTTTCCTTCGAGATTCAGAGTAAGAATTTTTAAATCTAAGTCTGTACCTACTCCTACCCCGAATCCGACCCGATTATAGGTAGGGCTTTGATCCAGAGGAATCGGCGCACCATTGTATTCAGCATCAATTGTATTCATTAGGTAATTGTAGGTGAGTTCACCGGTAGCATATACACCTAATACTTTTCGTACTACATAATAATTCAAGCCGACTGCAATAGGAATAATATTTTGAGTAGTAGTGAGTGTCGCTCTTATTGTATCACCACCGCTTCCACTTGGAACGGCAACGTATATCTTTGATTCCGGAAAACGTGAGAGCGAAAGTCCTCCGATAAACACCAGATTATCACCCATTGCAAAACGCAACCGAGCACCGACATGATACCCTAATGCAACTGCATCACGCTGCATTCTACCTGAAAAATCTGAAGCTGTAAGAAAATCACTATTGTAGACATTATTAATTTGGTCGCTTGGAGTTGAAAGTCCTGTATATAAACCAAAACTTGTTTGAGAGTGAAGTTCGGATTGAATAATAATACACAGAACCGCTGCCAGAAAAAATTTAAGGGTTTTCATTCCATTAAAGAAAGGTGGATACGTGGAGTTTCATTTACTCCCATTGTTTAGTAGGTAGGATTCAACGAAGGAGCAGAAGGTTTATTTCATCCGGCTGTACGCTTATTTATTTATCGAGTGCTTTTTCAATACGTGTATCAGGTACAAACCACATAACAGCAACAACCACATAAAGACCCACTGCAATCCATTCGCTTACAAATGCTAACAGTATGGCTACCATATAGATAACCAATGATATCTTGCCTTTGAAATCAGTACCGATTGCAGTTACTAATACGGAACCTTGCCGATGATGTTTCACTAATGTTTGTGCAAGAATATAATATGCTATAGCACACATGAACAGTACCCCGCCATAGAACGCTACAGGATAGACCGCAAAATGATTCTCACCCATCCAACCGGTCATAAACGGCACAATAGAAAGCCAAAAAAGTAAATGGAGATTTGCCCATAGGATTCTGCCGTTTATATGCTGAACTGCTTGAAACAAGTGGTGATGATTATTCCAATAGATACCGATGTAGATGAAGCTCAGAACATAGCTGAGATATGCGGGTAGAATAGGTTGGAGTGAAGATATGTCGGCACTGTGGGGAATCTTTAATTCAAGAACCATAATCGTAAGGACTATGGCTATAACTCCGTCGCTGAATGCTTCTAATCTGTTCTTTGTCATGAAATGAATAAGAATTGAAAACTAACCCGGAACTTGAAATAGATTATTCAATATATTATAGTTACTACAATTACCCTGATTTTTTTGCTTAAAAGAGGGTCGGTTGTAACAACCGACCTGACCTAAGTTAATCAGAATAGTGTTAGGGTAAAGATTTGCAGACTCAATATGAAATCACGACCTACAACTTCACATAAATATTCCCGATTATAGGGTCGGTCGAGGCGTGTGAAAGAACCTTGGCAATTGTATTTGATGAGAGAGTTGCATCAGCCGGCAGGAGTTTCATACCCGAATTTGTATAAACATCTCGCGCCAGTACCATTCCTTCCATTAAGTCTTGAAGTTGAACAGGTCGGCTTGTACTCTGTGTAAGAGCACCCGAATTTCGTGAAATATACTCACCAAGCAGTAGCACTACACGATTATCATAGAGACGTTTCGCACCACGCTGTATATATGCAAAAGCGTCTTGAGGAGTTCTTCGGGTTCTGTCTCGCAACTCTTCAAAATCAAGTACTACTCGAAGGATACGGGCTGCCATAGGTATTTGCCATGATTGAAGGCGATCCGGGAAACCGCTTCCGTCGAAATTTTCGTGCATTTTATGAAGAACATCACCTATATTGTCAAAACGCTTAACTGCCGATAGAATCATTTTTGCAGAATGAGGAACCTGTGTCATCAGTTCATGACTGGGTTTCCCGTCAATACTAATTGGATAATACATAAGTGTGTCCGGCAAAAACAGCTTTCCTACATAACATAATTGAGATGCGTATTCAATTTCTTTGCGCTCCGTTTCGCTAAATTCACCAAACTGCTTTGCAATCCACTGAACAGTTTTCGTTACTCTACCCAGCATAGGAATTGTTTGCGCAAATCTCGATTGTAAAAAACCTATTGAAAGTTGAACCATTTCCTCATAGTCTCGTTCAAGCTGTTGTGATGCTTGAACTAACTTAATGTTCTCATTTCGTAAGTGCACTTGCATCTGAACAATGCGAATTGCGGAACGAAGTTTTGCGGTCAGGTCTTCTGTAGTAAGAGGTTTGTTGAGATAATCATCTGCACCGGCTTCAAGTGCTTCAATTCTTTGCTCTTTGACAGTACTGGCAGTAATGATAATAAAATAAGTTTCTCTCAGAATTTCACTTCCTCTCACTTTTTTACAGAGTTCGATACCGGTCATGCCGGGTAACTGTAAATCACATACAACTATAGATGGAGTTTTATCTTGAAGAATACCCCAACCATCACTTGCATTTGAAGCAGTATAGAGTGCAGCATTAGGGAATGCACGAGTAATAATTGATTGCAGAGTAACAATTATCGTTGGTTCGTCATCTATAATTAAGAAAGAAAGCATCACATTATGGAATTAATGAACAATATAGCTTGTGCAAAGAAGCGACTAAAGTACAAAAAGTGACAGTATAGTTTATGCATCCCTGGGCTTCTGGAATTTTACCAAAATAGATACTCGACGATTTGAAACATCAAATGGATTTTCCGGAGATCGGAGCTTACGATCAGCAAAACCGGATACACTGACTATTTGCCCTTCCCATAATCCACTAAATTCAAGTATACGTCGAGCAGCATTAGCGCGATCACCGGAAAGCTCCCAATTGGAGTATCCCCTGCCCGAACCATAAGGGCGACTGTCGGTATGACCTTCAATATCTACATAATTTGGCATCTTCCCTACCTCAACAGCAACCTTTTTAAGAATTTCAACAGCTTCCCTTGTAAGGGTTGCACTTCCTACCTGAAAGAATACATTGTCTTTCGACTCAACCATTTCTATTCGCAGACCCTCGTTCGTAATTTCTACTTTGAGCGAAGTAAGCAAATCCTTCAAACTCGGCTCCCCTTCAGCTAACTCTTTAAGTTGCTGCATAAGGTTTTGTTCTAATTTTGTAATCCGAGAGCTGTCTTGCTTTGACTCAACTTTTATTTGTTGCTTTACTGAGTCTGGAACGCTTGAACGGGCACTTCCACCACCAACTTCACCACCTTTTTCTGTATAATTATCAACATAATTTTCACCTTTTGTACCGTCGTATTTGGCTCGCACCATCTTCATATTAACCGGTAATGCTTTTCCGGTTTTGAAGCTAAATACACCGGGATCTTTGAAGTATTGCGCCATACTTTGTTTTGATTGCTGGCTAAGACCAACAATCCACATCACCAAAAAGAACGCCATCATCGCTGTTACGAAATCGGCATACGCCACCTTCCACGACCCGCCATGATGCGGATGAGGAGCGTGCTTTTTCCTTTTCTTAATTATAATCGGTTGCTCTGGATGTCCTTCTGCCATTTCACAAACTTTGAAAAATTATACTTACAGATGAATTATACTATGCAATGATTCATTACCGTTTTTTGGTTGCTTCTTCAGTTTCTTTGAATGACGGACGTTCGCTTGGGTCAATCGAACGTCGTGCATACTCGATTGACACAGCAGCAGGAGTTCCTTTTGCAAAAGCTAGCAATGCAGCTTTGATTGAATTAAGATACCGTCCTTCGCTATTTACTGTGTGTTCCATGTTTTTTGCAAGAGGACCTACAAGACCGTAACTCATCAAAATACCAAAGAAAGTACCTACCAATGCAGCAGCAACACTATGACCGATAATTTCAGGCGGTTGGTCAATAATACCCATTGTGACAATAACACCCAACACAGCCGCAACAATTCCAAGCCCCGGGAACGCATCGCTCACTGTAATGAGTGCATTCGGAGCTTGAAGTTCGGCAGTATGGAGAGTATCAAGATCCATATCCATCAATTCTTCCAAATCATTAGCCGGTACACCACCGCTTAATACTACTTTAAGTGTATCACATAGAAAATCTACTGCATGATGATTGGTAATAAAGGAAGGATATTTTGAGAAAATCGAGCTTGATTCGGGAGTTTCAATATGAGGTTCGAGTGCAATTAAACCTTCACGCTTTGCAAATTGGAACAGTTCATACATCATTTGGAGAAGTTCAATATAAGAGCTTTTGTTTATTTTAGAACCTTTGAGAGTTCCCATAACCCCCTTGAGAACTGCCATTGAAATCGGAAGCGGGTTTGCTATCAGCATAGAACCGATAGCTGCACCGCCAATGATGATAAACTCGTTCCATTGGAGTAAAATTAGTAAATCGCCATGGTGCATCGTATAGCCGACTACAATGCTACCAAAAACGAGAACTATTCCTATAATTACAAACATAGTGTAATCCTTTTTATTTCATTAAATTATGTTGGAACAGAAGTAGTCTGTTTCAAAAATTCTATTTTTTTAATTCTTCCAACCGATTTAGTATCGAGCGTCGTTCAGGCGATTTGAGCAGAGCTTTTTTATAAGCATCAATTGCTTGTTCCATACTTCCATTTTTCAAAAAAGCATCACCTAAATGTTCTAATATTGTTGCACTGGGGTCTGAATTTTCTGTAGCTTTCACAAGGTTTTCCAGTGCCTCTTTGTAATTGCCAAGCTGATAGTGCACCCAAGCGTAAGTATCAAGATACGAAGCATTATTCGGCTGCTCCTTCACAGAAATTTGCGCCATAGCAAGCGCACGGTTTAGTTGCTGCCCTCTCACCGATAAGGAATATGCGTAATTATTATTAATAAGCGCATTTGTAGAGTCAATTTTGAGCGCATTTTCATATGCCCTGTCCGAACTGTCTGCAATCTTCAAATGGTCATATACAATACCGAGTTGAGTCCATCCATCTATATTATCTCTATCGAACTGAACTGCACGTCTCAGATACGGCAAAGCAGAATCATATTCATTTTTACTTGAAAACGCAATTCCTATGTATAATGGAAGCCGTCCGTCCGCTTGAAAGCTCTTTTCATATTTCTGTAATAATTGAACTGTTGAATCGAAGTTTCTTCTCTGCAAATAGTATGCCGCGAGTCGAAGCGGGAGTTCAATTGTTGTATCTTGCATTAACGCCCTGTTAAAAAATGACTGTGCAAGCACTGAATTACCGGTTCTGGAAGCAAGCAATCCATTGTTGTAATAGAACCGCCAATCAAAACTATGGCGATAATTTTGTTTCTCCAAGTATTTAGGCAGCAATATAGTTGCAAGTAATACGGAATCTGAATTTTCAAGTAAAGTACTGTTTATTGCCTGCAAATATTCTTCCATATCCTCCGAGGCGAGCGTTTGCTCCAATTTATCAGAAAACTCAATAGCATTATCGAAGCGCAATTGTCGTAAATAGCCGTTCATAAGCATATACGCCACTCTTCCGTCGGAATTTGCTGTATATAAACGTTCCAGAGTTTGCAAATATTTATCAAATTCTCTGTTTCGCTTATACAATTGTGCGAGTGTATATAGTGTTCCCTCGTCGTCTTCATCTATTAATAATTGATTATAGAGTTCGGCAGCACGTTCGGGGTTACGTATTTCTGTGCTTTGTGCAAGGGCAAATTTATACTCTTTGCTTTCCGGTTCAAGTAGAACGATTCTTTCATACAGAGCAATTGCATCATCAGTTCGGTCGGAATTGAGATAAATATCGGCGAGAAGTTCTAATGCTGGAATAAATGTCGAATCTTTTTCCACAGCAAGCCGAGCATATTCCGAAGCAAGGTCGAATTTGGCAAGCGATGCATAGTTTTTAGCAAGTGCGTAGTATATCACCACCGAAGAATCATACCGAAGTGCCATCTGAAATTCAAGAATTGCCTCAGCAAATTGCTCACGCATTTGCAATGATGAACCACGAATTACATAATCTTTTGCTTTTTTAGCAGCAACTGTGCTGTCGGGTAAGGATGATGAATTTTTAGAAAATGGAAAACTGGGTGTAACTATTCTCTTAGGAAATGCCGAATGTGATGAACACGACAATAGACCGCAAATGGTAAAAATACAACCAGTTGCAAGGTATAAATTAAAAGATAAAAACCGACAAGAAAACATCTGGGGTATCCGGAATGAGTTTAACCAAGTATTGCTTGCGCACACGTATCTAGCAAAAATACGGAAAGTAGAGTAGATGTAACACTTTCCATATGTATATTTTAGCAAGTTCCGGGACAAAATTAAATCGAAATAGTAGCCCTGTCATTCAGAAGGAGTCCTCGACTGAAGAATCTCAGTTTAGACCGCCTTTGAGAATTAAGTATTTCATTGTCATTTGAGTTAAACGGTTACTACTGTTTAAGGTTTTTTAAACTCCCGAAAATCCCTTAAATCGAGATTCTTCGGTCTAAGAATCCCTGTAAATGACATCTTTTAAAATGTTAGTAC
>CAZGNO010000136.1:0-7608 GCA_964527785.1 uncultured Chitinophagaceae bacterium | reverse complement strand
TTTTATTCCAATGTCATTGCATTATTTTGTAGGTGGCTCGGCGACTATCGGGAACTCAGAATGACAGCACTTTTAATTTTTCAATTAATTTTGTCCCGGCACTTAATGACTTACAACTACCGGTTTTACTATCGTCCTTGCCCCACTGCGAACAGTCACAAAATACAAACCACTTTGCAATTTTGATACGTCAACCTCTATCTTACCATTTGCTCCTTGTTGTCTAACTACTTCCATCCCAAGACTGTTCATTATACGAATATATGAAATATCTTCTGCTCCAGTAATTGCGAAACTTGAAGAAGTAGGGTTCGGAAAAATTTGGATACCATCAATAATTTCAATCTGTTCTTCAACATCTGTAGGGGCATACGGGAACGGCAAACCTTTTTCATTAAAAACTCCCCAAAAACTTTTAACAAAGTCATATGGTGTTGATTGATGGAACCAAACATTATCGTTCTTGTCCAAACCGAGCCAATTGATTCTATTATCCGGTAACGGTGAGTTTTCAGTTGTAAATGATACCCACTTTGTGTTATCAAACTTCAAAATACCTGCTCCGCCAAAAATTTTAGTCATATCTTGAAGTTTATGAGAGGCACTTGCAATCCATTTATTCCCTTTTTTATCTATCGCTATTGAGTTGACATAATTATCCTTGTGCAATGTACTGTTATTATTTGTATAGAGTGTCCAGTTTATACCGTCGAATTTGGCAAGACCTATCATTGAATTGGGCTCCAAACGCTCTTGATTGGCATAGTATTCGTTGCTTAAACCCATCCACAAATCACCATTTGCTTCTGCTGCCATTGAATGTACAAATGGGGCAGGCATCGTAGAATTTTTTGGTGTAAAGCGTGTCCATGAAGTTCCGTCATATTTTGCCAGTCCTTGCTGAGTGCCTACCCATATTATAGAACCTGACACGACAATACCCGTAATTATTTCTTTGCCTAAAACTGAATTTGAAGAGTCAAAAACTGTCCAAACTGCTCCTGTAAGTCGAGCTAATCCTTTTAGAGTACCCACCCATACTGAATTGATGACGGTATCAATTGCGAGAGCAGTAATTTCAAGATTCGAAAGTGGAGTGTTGCTTCTATCATAGAGTGTTTTGTATGTTCCTTGCAGAGTATATCTGGCGAGTGCCTGCCCGTCTATTCTTGAATATAGCCAAATTTTACTATTTACCGGGTCAATTACAGGTGGAATTGTTGTACTTCCCATATTTGATGGGTTGGTAGTTCCCCATTGTTCTATTGGTGTATTCTTCTTTTCCTTTTGGAGTGCATTGTATCCATGCCAATAGTTTTCTTCATTATCCTGAACAACAAACTCAGGAACGGGCTCATTATTTTTGACGGTCTTACGGATACGCCAATTTGAATAAGTAGGCGGGGGTGGCATTGTTACAACGTTCACATAGCATTGTACTACGGACGATAGTGAACCGTTTACACCGGTAATGCTGAAATTGTAAAGACCACTTTTAGTAAATATTGCAGTTGTCCTGACTTTTAACTTTACAGCAGAGTACGGCATATTTACCACATAAGCCGACAAACCGGCTTCTCCGCTTTCCATTTGTGGAATACCTGCATCAAATTTCAAAAAAATGGAAGCGTCAAATCCATTTTTTATTATGAAATTTATTATGAAGGTTGTTGAATCACCTGCATTTATAGTCGCAGTATCTTTATCAACTTTTAGTGTAAACTCGTTTTGCTGGCTTTGGGCTGTTTGAACGAAGAGGCATCCCAATATTGAGGTAAGCACGAAGGTAAGGAATGTTTTCATCGTATATTTTCTAGTGAAAAATAATAAAAATTTTTGGTTTATATAGAGTCTAATAATAATATACAATTTGGAGCATTTAGGACAAGGCAGGTGCTACACCTGCTTTCGGCTAAGATACCTTTTTACGAAACTATGCTCGCAAATAGAATGCAATATTTACACTTACGTATATTATTTGGCATTTAATGAAAGGCAGGTGTAGCACCTGCCTTGACCTGCGAGAGATTTACTTTCAATAATTGTAAATATTTATTAGACTTTATATAAGTAGGTACAGGGACTGAATACTTTGGTCTTAGGTTTACAAACTGAGAAAAATGTGAACATCTCGAAATTAATACATTTTTTAGCAATACAAATGCTTTTTTTGTTATTCACAGCAAGATTTCACAAGCAAGATTTCACAATACATAAAAAAAGCCCTTTCGATGTGAGCAGTACATCGCAAGGGCTTTCGGTGAACCGATATATTTTTGTTACATTCTACTGGTAATGTGTCTGAAATCACCCAAAAAGTTTCGCCTGTTTTAAAATATTATACAGAGTCTAATAATAATAATATACAATTTGGAGCATTTAGGTCAAGGCAGGTGCTACACCTGCTTTCGGCTAAGATACCTTTTTACGAAACCATACTCTCAAAGTTATTGCAGAATTTACACTTACGTGTGTTATTCGGCATTTAATGAAAGGCAGGTGTAGCACCTGCCTTGACCGACCGGAGATTTACTTCCAATAATTGTAAATATTTACTAGACTTTGTATAATGGATTAAATGAAAACATTTTTTTGTTCACACATTACTCTGTTCATTGATGTGTCTATTTCAACGTCAACCGGCACGAAAGGCGTGTTTTTTTTCAATGAGTTACCATATATTTCTTATATAAAAAGCCCTCCCTACGCAGATTTAGCATAGGAAGGGCTTTATGTCTGACACGAGAACTATTACCGAACAACCATAAACGGTACACGCACAGTTTGTGTTCCGATTGTTAGAAGGGCAGTATAATTTCCACTTGCAACACGGCTTCCACCATAAGTACCATCCCATGCAAAATCAAATGCACCCGGTGATGTTACACTGATGGTCGTTTGATAGACAGTATTACCTAAACCATCAAAGATACGAGCATTTATCGGCATTGCTGATGACACCTCTCCCGTAAATACTACATTTCCTGCTGACGGATTCGGATAGACCGATACTCCATTTGCAAATATTTCAGAATCATCAACACCTGTAGAAGGAGTTGCTGTTCCTTGCACCGGAATTGTGAAATTACCTTCGTCCGTATTCACAGCAATTTCGGCACTTCTGCTTCCTGTTGCTGTCGGAGTGAAGCTTACTGATACAGTAATGCAATCGTTTGGCTTTACTACAGTCGGGAATATGGGCAGTGTTCCAAGAGCAAAGTCGGATGCATTAACTCCGCCAAGTGTGATACCGTTAACAACCAAATCGAAATCACCGGTATTACAGATTTTGAAAGATGTATCTTTCTTAGTACCAACCATAGAAGTTCCCGCAACAGCCGTGAAGCTGACAATCGTTCCGCCACAACCCTTACCTGTCAAGTTCAATTTCGAAGCAGTAGTTGTACTGTTGCTTGTAAATTCAATCGCAGCTGTTTTTGTCGCTTTTGTAGATGCAGTAAATCGAACTGCTATAGTACGTTTTTCGTTTGGAGCCAATGTGAAAGCTCCACCGCCGCTAACGATTGCGAAGTCTGCAATATCTGCGCCTGTAATTGCTACAGCAGTAACATTTAAAGGCAGACCGCCACCGTTAAACACTACATTTGTAAGAGTAGAATCCTTTGCAGTTTTCACTTTGTTGCAACCAAAATCAACTGTACCTACACTAAGTGCCAGTGCTGCACCTGCCGGTGGTGCACTTACGGTTAGTTTTGCAACAGAACTTTCAATGCTACCGCAAACATTCTTAACTACACATTTGTAATTGCCTGAATCGGACAGTTTGATATTTGCCAGTGTCAATGTCGAGAGCGTATCTCCTGTACGATTTGTACCGTTTTTCTGCCATTGATACTTAACATTAGTACCGGTCGCTGCAACACTGAATGTTACACTAAGATTTGTTTGAACAGTAGTATCCTTCGGCTGACTTGTAATATTTACCGGCTGACGAGCTTGGAGCACAGCAGCCACACTTGTCGTAGTCAAATTACATGAGTTTTTAACAATTGCAGAGTAGCTACCAAGATTTGCCGCCGTAACCCCTAGAACTACATAATTACTTCCCTGAGCACCGTCTATGTTTTGACCGTCTTTCTGCCATTGATAGGATAGCCCGCTGCCTGTACCTTCCACAGAGAATTGGACTGTTTCACCCAAACATACTGTTGTATCACGAGGATTTTTAGTAATGGTTGGAGGGGCAGTATAACGAATCATTATTGGAGATGTAGATTGAGGAGGGTTACATTTTCCTGTAACTACCACAACATAGCTTCCTGTATCTGAGTTTGAAACAGCAGCGATAAATAATGTTGAGTTGGTCGCACCTACAATATTTGTATTGTTACGTTTCCATTGATATGTCAGGTTCGCTCCTTCGGCTGTCGCTTTGAGAGTAGCGCTGCTTCCGGGGCAGACATTTGTATCATTCGGCTGCGACGTAATCGAAGGCGGTGAATTTATGATCAATGTAGCAGCACTGCTTGTGAGTGCAGTACACCCTGTTATTACCACATCATAGCTTGCTCCGTCTGCCGACTGTGCAGATGCAATCGAATACGAAGTTCCGGTAGCTCCTGTAATATTATTACCATTTTTACGCCACTGATAGGTATATCCCGTCGGATTATCTGTTGTAACACTTATCGTAACAGGACTCCCCGGACAAACAGTATCCGGTTTTGGTTGTATAGTTATTGTTGGAGTTGTCTGAATTGAGAAATTCGCATTCGACAAATCATTTACGGTTGCATTAGACGCATCAGAAATTCGAATTTTGTATGTATTACCCAGTGCTTGAGCAGCCGGAATACTCCATGCATAGGTGGCAGGTGTAGCAGCTACCGTTGCAATTTGTGTAAAATCAGTACCGTTATTTGTGAGTTCGAGTTTAATATTGCCACTAATTTGGGTAGATGTCCATGTTATATTTGTCTGCCCTCCCCTACATAGAGTTTCACCGCCGTTTGGAGAACTGAGTGTAACACTGGCAGTCGCTACGGTGATAGTAATAGTATTCATGAAATTCCATTCATCTCCGGTATCTCCGCCATTATTATTCACCGCGTTTCCTGCTGCACGGAACGAGTAGTTACCTGTTGACGTAGGAGCAGTCCATGTAAACGTAAACGTTGCTTCACCGCCGGTAATATCTTTTTTGGCTGAATGTGTTAATTCCCCGCCTGTTAATTGCAAACCGGTTCCGGCAGAGAGTGTACCGACATTATTACCGCCTGAATTCTTGATAGATATATTTACCCCTGCTTTTGGCTGAGTGCCGTGAGCCACAACCACCGTAAAGGTTCTGCTCTCGCTCGGAGCCATTGTCACCGATGTGCCGGTTACACCCTGAACACTCAAGGAAGTGTTAGTATTTTGTCCACCGTGGCACGTACACCCATTTTGGGTTTGCCCTGTAATTCCGGTTCCATAACCGAATGCTGTGCCGGTACCGAGTACTATCCACAAAGCAATGATTGCAAACCGGAAAAATGTTGATTTTTTGTTCATTTGAACCTCATTATGAAAAATAAAATAAAATAAAAGGAAACTTTTTTGACATTGACCAAGTTCTTTTGGGGCATCATACTGTGAATACAGAATTGTACCGTGAGAGCACCATATACTGCTCAAGCCACAATTCAGTTCCCATTTACTACTATCATTTTTGTTATTTTCTTAGGATTCTGTTTTGTATTTTTGTTAATTACGTAGAGTCTTTCAAGAGAGCAAACATATTGTATTATATTCAAAAACTATACATTTATACTTTTAGTATTCCTTTTTATACCTCATTTTTAATCTCATTTTTTTAGAACTTTATGAAACAATCCGACGACCTTTTTGACTTGATTAAGACTCTCAAAAAAACCGAGAAGCGGTACTTTAAAATTTATGCTACTCGCCATTCCGAGCAAGCAAATTCAGTAAAACTCTTCTCTGCTCTCGATAAAATGGATGTGTATGACGAAGAACAATTGAGGAAAATATTTAAAGGTGAAAAATTTCTTGAACAGCTTGCAGTCGCCAAACATTATTTAAGTAAAATCATTCTTGAGAGTATGACGCTGTATCATTCTCAAGGTTCTGCGAATCTTGAAGTATCACATCTGCTCCAACAGACTGAATTTCTCATGAACCGTGGACTTATCGAACAGGCAGCAAAGAAGGTCGCAAAAGCAGAAGCTATTGCCACCAGAGCAGAAAACTACCAAAAACTTTTGGAGTGTTTTACATGGGAACGAACAATTCTCATGAAAAACAGCTACAAAGATCTTATGTCGCTATTCGACAAAGAGCGTGAGATTCTTACTAAATTACTCAATATTTTAGAATACCGACAATTATCATCGCAAGTGTATGGGGTACAGAAAGAGGCGGGAAGAACTCCAAATGAAGCTCAATGGGCTGCAATTTATAACGTACTCAGTCATCCCCTCCTTACCGACTGCAGCAAGGCACTTTCCTTTGAAGCCAAAGCACATTTTTTAAATATTCATGCAGCAGTCCATTATATTGAGGGTGATACTGCTCAAATACATTACTATACCAAAGCACACATTGAACTGCTCGAACAAAACCCGGTTCGGATGAAATTACGTCCTAAAGCATACCTTGATTCTCTTCATAATTACCTTCACACCTGTTTAGATATGAGCTATTTTGATGAACTGGAAACGGGTCTTGAGAAACTCAGACGTTTGCCTATGGATACCCCCTATATGCAAGAATCTGCGTTCGTTACGTTTCATTCGCTCGATTTGCTACTGAGGATTATAACCGGAGAGTATGACAAGGGATTAGAATCTGTTCCGCAAATTGAAGAAGGTTTTGCAAGATTCCCCGCACTGCCTTCCACTGAAAAAGTAATCCTTTGTGACCGAATTACTCGATTATTTTTGGCAACAGACAATCCTAATATGGCGTTAAAATGGGTTAATTCTATTCTTAACGATGCATCACTTCGGAATATTCGAAAAGATTTTTTAACTTCAATTAAAGTACTTAATGTTTTAATACACCTAGAGCTTGCAAACTATGATTTTGCTCAATATTTGGTAAAATCGGATACACGTTCTTTTCGTAAGGACAGTATGTCGTTTTTAGAATACATTATCGTAAGGAATATTGCAACGTTACCTGTTAAAAATAAAAAAGTTGTTCCTCCTTCTCCAGAATTTTACCAAAAAATTATGAGTGAATTTCAGGTGTATTGCCAGAACGAACCCGCTTCTAAACAGGTTGATGATGCTGTATCGTCATTCTTGCCTGCATGGATAGAAAGCCGAGCAAAAAAGCTGCCGATGAAACAAGTAGTCAGAAAACGATTCGTTGAGGAAACGGTAAAAAAGAAAGAAATAGTAAAAAAGGAAAAAGTGCTACAGTAAAGAATTAAAAATATTCAAGTCAAGAATATTCGTTTTAACCGATGACCATAAGTTATATTCTGATGTTACGCAACAATTAATGTATTGAGTTTCTTCCCTAGTCAAGTCAGGTGCTACACCTGACTTCAACATAAATACCTTTTTACGGACTATGTACGCAAGCAGTATTTATTTAACAAGCTTATGCGCTTTAATTGGTAAGTAATGAAAGTCAGGT
>CAZGNO010000135.1:0-7653 GCA_964527785.1 uncultured Chitinophagaceae bacterium | reverse complement strand
GATTCTTCGTTGCACTCAGAATGACGGGCAATGTAAGAGATGTCATTTACAGCGGAGTCGAAGTGTTCAATTACATATCAAATTATGGATATTAACCGCAACAATTATTTTTGTCTCTGCACTTACTTATATTTCCATCTGCCTCAAGAATTGCCAAAATTAACTTGGTTAATATGCACAACTCCATGTTCGCGGCATACTGCTTCAAGTTCATTGATTGGTATACGTGCTATGCGAAGATTCTTTTCGCTGATTTTCCCATGATAAATTAACAGTATCGAGTCATCTTTTAATAACCTTCGCAAAGGTTTGGAATAGTACATCCCTACTTTTTGAGCAATGCATGAATTGCAAATAGTACAGTAGCTGCCGTAATACCACCTCAAAGAGTACTATTATCTCCAACCATTGCATTTTGAACAGAATTACTGATATGCAAAATAAGGATAAGGTTAATTACCGATAGCTGAGCAAGTTCTGTTTTTCCTGTAATTCTGATAGCAATTATCATAAAAACGTAAACTGCAACGCAGCGAACGATAATCGGAAGCAAAGATTCCTATACTTTTTAATACAGAAAAGTACCGTAGAAGTGATTTTCAACAGTAAAATTACTACATTTTTATCGGTTATTTACATTCAAATTGTTGGTGCAAAGGCATCTAAAAAAATTTGGCAAGATGTTTGTTATTGCACCCGAATAACAAGATTGTTTGCTCATGCAGCAAAGAACATCTAATTTTGCCAAAGAATTTGGCAGATGACTTTCGTTATTACCCTGAAACAGGGCATTCTGAACACAGAAGTTATCTTTTTTATTTTCGATTTATTCTTAAGAAATGATGAGTTTTATACCTAATCTGCGATTGTCTTCTTTTCAATACTCAAAACTTTTTCTGTCAATTATCTGTTGTGTATTAGTTACTACTGTCCAGTTTGCAGGAGCACAACAAAACTACAAACCGTTCACAAAAGAGCAAACGCGAGCACTTGTTCCCTCGTCCACACGATTTGTGAGCAGTTTGCAAGGGAAATGGGAACGCAGCTATGACGGTGGCAATTCTTGGGATGTAGCCGAGTTGCCCTTCTCCGAACCCGAAGCAAAAAAAGTAACCTACCGGCGTGCACTTCGAATTGAAAAAGATATGCTCCAACGGTATAGCTGGCAGCTATACTGCACAGGGGTAAGCGACGAAGTGGAAGTATATATCAATCGTCAATACGTTGGAAGATATTTTGGCGGAATGACACCGTTCTACATCAAGTTACCGGACCGTATGATTGTAGCCGGAACGAACACACTTGAACTTGTTGTATCTCCGATGCCGGCGTTTACACATCGTCATATTTTCGCCGAGCGCAGCTATTCCGGTGCTATTAGAGAATTACTGCTTATCGGTATGCCTCAAATATGGATAAATGATGTAAGGATGAAAAATACTTTTTCCGGTTCATCTTGCGAAATTAAAACATCTGTTTCGCTTTCATCAGGAGCAATTGAGCGAATCCCATTACCCTCTGCCGATAGTGGCAAAACCCTCTCATTAAAAAAATTCCCGGTGAATGTAGAGGCAACTCTCCGTAAAATGGGTAAGCAGGAATTACTTGCCCAATCGGAATCAAAAATTATCGAAGTAGAGCGTGATAGAACTGTACCGCTTGATTTTGCTCTTAGAATTGCATCACCTGAATTGTGGTCACCATCAGAGCCGAATCTCTATGAAATGGTAATTAGGATTACAAAAAACACAACGGTTCTCGATGAATATATTATACCTGTTGGGTTGCACGATATTCGAGTAAAAAATGACGGCGAGAAATATTCTATTATCTTCAATGGCTCCCCGCTCATTATAAAAGGTGTAGAATACACAGAAACATTCGGAAATATAGGACAAACAGTATCAAACGAACAATTAGAAAAAGATGTAATACTGCTCAAAACATTGGGAGTAAATGTAGTACGAATTCGGTTTGCACCTCCTCATCCGTATCTAGTTGAATTATGCAATAAGAATGGACTACTTTTGCTGGTGGATATCCCTGCATACGACATTCCGTCATCCATTATCGGTTCTGATGAGTTTTTTGTTCGTATGAAAAATATTGCAGAACGCAGTATTAGTGCATTCGACCGTCAGCCATGTTTGCTCGGCTGGGGAATTGGTGACGGATTTTCCGAAAGCTCACCGGAAGTAAAGAAGTATCAAGAAAATATTACTAAAGCCATCCGGTATCTTTCGTCAAATATTCTTTATAAAACAGTTCGCTTCGGAGCAAAAAACATTATCACCGACGGATTGGATTTGATATGTTTGAGAACAGATAAGTCTTGGCAACCCGGAGATGATTTCCGTGATGAAATAGAGCGACTCAGAGGGCTCGCTGCTCAAAAACCGGTGATGGTATGTTATGGTAAATTGGTACAACCGAATAATTTGAACGGCTACGCCGACCCGCTGTCGGTTGAATCTCAGGCGCAATATATTCGTGACTGCTACCGTACTATACAGCAAACAAAAACAATCGGAAGTCTCGTTTGGACATTCAATGATTATTCAACTGCCAGACCGATTCTCTCTACAAATTCTACAGATCAATATATCTGTACATCGGGCTTGATGGATGAATATCGGCAGCCACGCCTTTCGTATTTTATGTTTAAGGCACTGCTCAACGACGAGAAAGAACCGCTCCTCCGTGCCGGGAACTTCAAGGAAGATACTCCGATTATTTATATTGGAATAGGTCTTACATTCGGAATATTGATTTTCTTACTGATGAGTCGTTTCCGCCGATTCCGTGAGTATATCGGTCGAGCAATCTTCCGTCCGTATAATTTTTATTCGGATATACGCGACCAGAGAATCCTCTCTACGTTTCAAACATTAGCATTAGGTATTGCAATCGCCGGAACGGCAGCCATTATTCTTTCGTCTGTGTTTTACTTCTATAGGGCAAGTGCAGGGACGGAGTATCTTTTTATGCTACTTGTGCCAAGTTCGTTCCGCAGTATTTTGGATACGGCTTTATGGAGTCCTGCGTACTCCTTATTGCTTTTCACAGTTATAGTTTTCATTAAAATTCTGGTCATAGCGATACTGATTCGTATGGCTGCTTTTTTTGTGCGGAGCAGAATTTTCTACTCAGATGCTTTGACGATTGTCATTTGGTCAATCCTCCCGATTCTAATGTTGCTACCAATTGCTATGGGTTTATTCAAAATACTGACTATTTCTTCTTCGCATTGGTTACTATTGACAATTATGGGGGTTACAGTTCTCTGGTGTGTAACCCGAACATTGGAAGCAACAGCAGTTGTGTTTGATTTGCCCAAATTCAGAGTCTATTTAATCGGCACAGCAATAATTGTAATACTTCTCGGTGGAGGAATACTCTTTATGAATTATCGTTCGGGACTATTCAATTATTTGCAATACTATTTTGCCGTGCTGCGCTAATAACCTCGCAATCTATGGATAAATTTCTCCTGCCGTCCCTGAGCCGTGCTATAGGTATAAGATGCATATACATTCTCTTGTTTGTGTTTCAATTTTTATTTGCATCAGCCGGAGATGAAGAGATTACTCCGCTACCTGTCGAAGAAAATTCAGCTATGCTTTCGCCTCAGTTCTTTGTGAATAGTGACGAACCTGATATTGATTCTCTAGTTTTGATAAGTACCTCCGTGCAAGCAAGTATAGCAGGAATTGTTGCAGATGTCCACGTTATTCAAAGATATTCGTATAATGGTACAAAGTCGCTTGAAGCTGCGTATGCTCTACCCTTGTCGCAGCAGGCGACGATGCACGGCATTACAATCAAGGCAGCCGGACAACTCATTGCATCTTCAACACAAGACCGTGAGGCAGCCGGTGAGATTTACGATAGAATTAAAAAGAAAATTGATCCTTTTTTCGTAGAGTGGAAGCGAGCAAATATATTTCAGGTGCATATATCGAACATTCCGGCAGGAACTATGCTCGAAGTAGAATCGCACTATACAGAACTCATCACCCCAACAAGCGGTAGCTATCAGTTCGTCTATCCATTGACTGTAAAGCCACGCTACATGAAATTGCTCAATGTAGTACCACTCTTTCGAGATACTTGGACAAATACCAGTTTTGAAGAACCGCCCGGCTACCCTACAGGTACGTTCTCTTTGGCTCTGTCACTTTCAGCCGGAACTGCAGTTGCCAATTTGAACTGCGCATCTCCAACACACGAAATCAAAACTCAAGAATCAGCGGGCAATGTTCTTTCGGTCAATCTTCCTACAAATGAACCGCTTGAACGAGATTTTATTCTTACGTATCAGCTTGCAGGAGCTAAACCTCAAGCCAATCTGATGCTGTATCAAGGTGAAAAGGAAAATTACTTCCTGCTTACCCTCCACCCCCCTCAGCAAACTGTTACGCGGGAACTTCCCCCGCATGAATATATTATTCTCGCTGATTCTACTGTAACTGAAACTGAACCATCGAAAATCATGCAAACCGTTTATGCAGATTTTTCGAAAACACTTCGACCTAAAGATAAAATTAATGTTGTGACATTTGGCAGCGGTTCTGAGTTTCTTGCTCCTAAATCTATGATTGCCACTCCTGAGAACATCAAACTAGCAGCTTCATTCCTTGCTAAGCCCACTGCATCGGGTACTGACCGTATTAAACTTTTAGCTGCACTTGAACGCTGTGTTGCTCTTCCGACTACTAACGGCTATTCCCGTTCCATTATCATAGCAACCAACGGTTATGTGGCAGTTGATCAGGAAACATTCGATTTCATAGCAAGTAAGCTCAATCTTGCAAATATCTTTACCATTGGAATCGGCGAAAATACAAACTCAACATTTTTTAATGTTGTCGGACGGCTTACGATGAGCGAGCCGACGATTATCACCACAGCCGAAGAAGCCAAGGCAAAATCATCGGCTCTCGGCGGATATATCCAGTCATCTGTCTTAACAAAAGTGAAGGTTGATTTCAAGGGTTTGGAGACATATGATATTGAACCGGCAAGTTACCCCGATGTATTTGCTAACCGTCCTGTGTTTATTTTTGGGAAATGGCGGGGCAAAGGTCAGGGGAAAGTTATTGTGAAAGGTAATGCGCTCGGAGCAACATTTGTTACCAGTATAGACCTAGCCGCAACAAAGCCAAATCCGGTTAATATCGGCTTGCAGTATTTGTGGGCGCGCTATCGCTCTACCCGCCTAACGGACTACAATGTGTATAGTCGCGACTCCAAACGGGTAGATGAAATTTCTTCGCTCGGAACTGCCTTTTCCCTTCAGACTGTTTACACTGCGTTTACATTTTCGGGGATTGACACAGCAACTACCGCCAATCAAATCTATGCAGTCGTTCAGCAGCCGCTCAATCTGAATCAAAATTCATCCGGCTCGAACAATTCACCCGGTCTTGCCAGTACCTCCGTTGTGGAAGTGGCTGTTGCCGCTTGTTCAATTGCCGATGCAGACTTTGCTGAGGAAGAAGGGTTTATAACCGTTGCCGAAGTGACTACCGAGAAGGGTTTGACTCCAGAAACGGCAAAAGCGCAGCTTGACCAGCAGTTGTATGATTTGCAGCTTTGCTATGCCACTGCATTGCATCATTACCGCCACCTGCAAGGGAAAACGAGATTTAGGGTTGTGGTGGATGCTACAGGCACTATTTCGGAGCTTTCGCTACTGGATTCTGAACTTAATATTGACGACGTTAATCAATGTATTCTTGATGCTGTTCGCAAGTTCAAGTTTACAGCCCCGCCTGATGCTACCCCTGCCGTTACTTTTCTTTTGGTGTTTGAGGTGATATAGAAATTCCCCTTTAACAAGCGGTTACAAGAGAAGAAAGAACCACACAACTTTATATAAACATCATAAGCCCTTAGAAACAAACATACGTCATCCCCTTGTTAAAGGGGAACGAGGGAATTGAAATACACTAGCAATAAGAAAGCTCTGACAGATAAATGTTTACCTGTCAGGGCTACTGTTTTTCTTGGCTATTACTTACCGCACCACCACAAACGACCTAGTACTACTCCCCACCCCATCTCGAATAGTAAGAAAATACATACCCGTTGCCAAAACTGATACATCGGCTTCCATCGCAGAGGCGGGTACTTCGAGCAGTGTGCGACCGAGCGCATCGGTTATGACGGCAGTGCCTGTTGCTGTGTTCCAGCGGAGGGTGTGGTCGGTGGGGTTGGGGTAGAGCTGCAGAGAGGTAACGGCGGGCTGCTCTTCTACGCTGTTTATTGGTTCTTTTTGGTAGATTTTGTAGAGTTGGGGGGCAGTATAATAATTTTTATTATTCTCTCCCTTCTTTACAGTTCTAACTTGAAAGTAAAGTATCGAATCATCGGCATACACAATTTCTCTAACAGAGATTGAACTGTCTGATACATTAATACTTGGGTATTCAAACGAATCGTTAGGAATAGAAAACTTTTGAATATTCCCCACGTTATCAATAAAGTATAGTATAAATTTGTTTTTCTCCGTACTGTCTTTTGTATTGTTACATAAGCAAAAGTAACTTTTTTTACCGTTTCCATACTGACTATGCACTTCTACATTCTCCATATGTTCATCAATAAATCCATAGTAAACCGGTTTTTTAGGGGTAATACCGTGACGTAGGGATGAATAAAGATAGGTAGCTGGGTCTAACTTTAAAAACCATTGGTTATCACTATTTTTTTTTGCAAAAATTAATGTATCTGCTATTTCCTTCCATGTTTCTCCACTATTTATAGATAATAATGTATGATACTCTTTATGATACATCGGCCCCTGAGACCCATCTTGAGGTATAAAATGGCTTTTGATATAAGGGGCTACAATAGTTTCCGAATCTATTGCATAATAATACAAACCATTTCCATAATGTTGCTTACTATCAGGTACAGATTTACTTCCACCAACCAATGCCAAGATTGTTTTTTCCTCGATAATTCCATTAATATTTGTTCTACGGTAAAGATAGTGATCATAATCTGTGTATGTATTACCCTCCATAGTCAAAATTTTTGGCTGTCCGTATTTCTGTACAGATGAATAACAAACAGAGGGTGTTACGCAATCATTATCAACCGGTCTTGGATTATAAGGGTGGTAGTAATTTGTCGTTATTGTATCTAAAAACACTGAATCACCATAATTTAATATCCATTTTATTCCTTGGCGGGTTGGTCTGTCTCCTCCGCCTTCATCACTTCCATAAGTAAGGACATTTTTTAAGCCAAGTGAATATGCCATTCCATAAACACCTAAACCCAATTTATCATCATCCAATTGAATTTTAGACCAGTTTTTTTGATTTTCATTATAAAAAAAATAGTGTGGAAACCTCATATCAATATGAGCTTCCATTACTACCAATTTTCCATCTTCAGCTACGGATATTTGAGTAAAATAATGATCAGATGCTGAATCTAAATCCCATGGAATATGGATTCTTTCAAATTTAAGTACAGGATATTGCGCTAATGCCTCAAACGATAAGATGTTCAGAGAAATAAATACAATTATACTTATATAAGTTTTCATCGGCTTCCTTAATCATTTTCAATAAAAATAGTAAATAGGGTGTATTTCAAAACTATGCAGCATTATTTTTCAGTAGATTAATCACTATATTA
>CAZGNO010000134.1:0-7670 GCA_964527785.1 uncultured Chitinophagaceae bacterium | reverse complement strand
TGTAAATTTGTTGTTGATAAGGTCTAATCAATATAATCTTGCGTAACATCAGTAAGTCAGCCAAAACTTTCATTTTTTTTTATTCTGTTTGTCAGGATTTGTTTATTACCGATACTAATTATCCGGTATATCAAATTTTTTAAACAAAATAAATCTTCATGAAAAAATTACTTTTCGTTTTTGCACTATGCTTGGCTGCTTCAATCCCTGCTGTTTCACAATCGCCACGTACAGTACTGCTCGAACATTTTACGAATACCCGTTGTAGTATTTGTGCTTCAAAAAATCCGGCTTTTTATCAAACACTGTCAGGATACCCTCAAGTATTACATATTTCATTTCATCCGAGTGCGCCTTATTCGCAATGTCAGTTTTCGCTTCAGAATCCTACAGAAAACGACAATCGTACTACGTTCTACAACGCCTACGGTTCAACGCCCAAAGTAGCAATGAACGGGAAAATCCTTCCGGCTTCATCTTCGCTTATCAGCAGTGCAACTCTTGATGCGGCAATCAACCAAACAAGTCCAATTCAAGTATCCGCCTTCGAAAAACGAATCGGTGCCGATTCTATAATGGTTAAAGTCGTTGTTAGAACTACGGGGGCAATCACTCAGTCGAATGTTCGATTATATGTTGGTGTTGCTGAAAATCCTGTAAGCTATAATGCTCCAAATGGTGAAAATATTCATCACGATGTTTTCAGAAAGGCATTGACTGCCCCTGATGGTAATTCAATAACACTTCCGATGCTTAACGACAGCATAGTAGTTGAATTCGTCTACACGTCGAGAAAAGATTGGAATATCAATAATATTTACTCACTCGCTTTTGTACAGCGAACCGATACAAAAGAAGTGTTGAACGTAGGAAAATCAATTAGAGTACTATCAAATCCTAATTCGGTAATGGAAACTAATGATGGAAAATTCTCAATTTTATCCAATCATGTGTCTAACAAATTGATTGTTACTGGATTTAACCCATCGAAGGAATTAAGCTATTCAATATTTGATGTAGTGGGTCACAAAATATATGAGGGCAGTATGTCTAGCAGTGAAATTGATGTAAGTAATCTAATCACAGGTATTTATTATGTGAGATTAGAAAATGTTGTGAAGAAATTTGTTAAGCAATAACCAAATATTCAGGTCGGTGCGGGTGTTTGCAGCCGCGAACTGATTAGTTGAGTTCAGAATCTAGCTATAAAATGTTTTGTAATTTATTATAGTTCTTTTTTTTTATTAACAGAAAGGTTGTTTGATATGAAAAGAAAAAGCATATTTGCTTTGCTGGCAATTGTATTTATTGGAGCCGGAGTACTACAATCCTGCAAAACGGATAGTGCTACTTCAACTCCAACTGAGTTTGTAGCTGATAATACAACGTTTAGCGGTTTCACGAGCTATCCGGTCGGTGCAACATTACATGGTGCCAATCCTACGCTAGGACCAATGGCACACGGAGGACAAGATACTTCCGTAACTCGAAAGGTTCATTACAAGAACAATCAAGACAGAGTTAACGGAAAATTCCCGATAGGGACGGTAATCGTAAAGCAATCCACAAGCCCAAAAGGTATGAATGAAATTACTGCTATGGTAAAAAGAGGCAATAATTTCAATCCTACAGCAGGAGATTGGGAGTTTTTTATGCTGATGCCTTCCGGTGAAATAGCAACAGACGCAAACGGACCTCTGAGAGGGGCAAACTTACTGAACGGAATGTGTGCCGGATGCCATACAGGTGCAGCAGCAAAAGATTATATATTCACAAAATAGCAGATAAGGATTATCGGAATATTTAGCGGCGTAAGCAAATTCGTGTCTAGAAAAACCGGTGAAGTCAATCAAATACTTTCTCATAAAGGTTTTATAATAATTTCATTAGAAAACCTTTATTGTCTATAGATATGTACCTCAAACAAAGCTCAATAATAAATCAAGAATACTCAAAGAAATACTGCTCACCATTGCTATAAGATGCTTCTGTAATAGCAGAGCCGGACGCATCTAATGTTAGCTCTCCCGTAATTCCCATTTCTTTTTTATTAATGGAGATAGTATTCTCCTTTTTACTGAATTCATATTCCAGTGGATAGAAAACACCGGTATTCCAATCCAGTACATTTACAGTTCGGATGCAGATCTCCATATCCTGAATACCCAGGAGGTACATTGCATTTGCATAGTCAAACATCGGGTTGGGTCCGTCGAGAAGTATCATTTCGCCGTTCAATTCCACATCACTTCCCACACCGTTAACGACCATTTTGCTGCTTTCGGAACTGTGATGCGTAAAGTCCAGTTTGTGGGAAATATTCCCGTCTCTGGCTACACTCAGCGAAATATCGGAATACCCTGCTGGAGTAATTGAAAAAAGACAATCAATTGCTATACTTTTATTGCCTTCGATTGTAGCGTGTTCTTGGATTGACAAGCTCTTATTTCCTTGCTCGATTGTATAACATTGATGCTGATTAACTTCACCGTTACGGTGCATTGTGCAGTTGATGGTGCTTTTCATATGTGTTTGAATAAATTGGTAAAAATATAATATAATTATTTTGGTCGCTATGCCGAAGGATGCTAATTATGCAGCGGAACTACAGATAAATAGTAGAATGAGCAAGAATATAATCCCTCACCGCATCACCTTCTGCAATTCCACCCTCCGAAGCCGCTTGCGATATACTTCAACATCCTCGTTCTCACGATGGGAAATCGGTTGTGATTCACCCATAGAGCGGGATTCAAAAAGCGTTTTCGGAACACCGCGTTTTATAAGCTCAGCGACCACAAATTCCACACGCTTTTTGCCCAATGCCATATTATAGGCGTCGCTTGCTACATCGTCGGTATGCCCTGTCAAAATCAGTTTTTTAATTCTATCCTTGAAACTCAAAAGGTTTTGCGCCAGTAAATCAAGGGATTCTATAAATGTTTGCGATGTTTCCATCCCGTTGCTGTCCAGTACATTTTGATAAGGATTATCAAACACATCCGAAGGGAAATTGATACGCAGAAATAACTTATCGGGAAGCGAAAAGTTCTGGTTGAGGTCAATTGCAGTGTCATTAGGATTCAATCGGAACTTATGCGAATCATAGAACAAATCTTCGTTTTGAGCCGAGATTTCTATTTCTTTCATCGTTGGGACAGTCAGTGTGTAATTACCTGCTGTATCAGATGTTGTCTGGTCAATAACAGTGTGGGTAGTCGTTTCTTTTGCAGTTACATCTGCGTTTACAATCGGCTTACGCGTGGTTGCATTAATGACCTTACCACGTATTTTCACTTTGGTTGAACGGTAATTTGTCGGGGTTTCAATCTGCTGATTTTCCTTTTTTGCAATGCGTTTTTTCTCAGGACTGAACTGCAATCTGTGAAGAACATAGAGGTCAAATTTTCCGCTTTGCGACGGGGAAACATCTTCAGGCGGTGCTTGATTGGACGAATAGTACAAAAGGGTGTCAGGTCCGGCAGGGGACGAAGGGAAAAGCTCGTCTTTTTTTGTGTTCAGGGGTGCGCCGAAATTCCTTGATGCTCCGAAAAGCGACACATTTTGCGGAGGAATAGCCATACCGGAACGGACAAAATCTGCAAATGAAGAAAGAATGTCCGCAGTAAAAATATCATATCCGCCGACAGTTTCATGACCTGCGCTCGAAAACAGCAAGTGTCTCCCGTCGGAGGAAACAAACGGGGTAATGTCATCGCACCGTGAATTAATAGCTTCCCCACAATTAATGGGCGCAGACCACTTTCCCCCTTGATTTACCGTGAACCAAATATCAGCACCACCGAAACCTCCTGCTCTTTCCGACGAAAAGAAAAGCACCTTTCCGTCGGGAGTGAGAGCCGGCTGTGCATCCCAATCAATATGATTGCTTATCGGAGCCGGAATAAGTGTCGGGTCGGTAAGCTGTTTGTTTGTGAAATCAACTGTAAATAAATCTGCGTCACCGATAATATTGTTTTTGGGAAGGGCACTGATGATTGTCGTATGTGCCGATGTGGTAAAAGTTCCTATCGAACCGACTAATTCCGATGACAGATTGTTTTGAGGAAAGGCAATCTCTGGAGCACGGAATCTAACTGAACGTAGGGCTTGCAAGTTCGTAGTATCTGTGTACGTTTCCACCGCTTCTTTTGCAGAAGTAAAACTGAGATTCCATTCATCATGCGGAGTATTAAGCAACACTATCGGCTCTATGACCAGGTAATACCCTGAGCTATTCGCTGAAGTTGAAATAGTATCAAACGGAATTCCCGACCAACGTTCAGGTTGGCAGTTTTGAGGGGGAGGTGGCGGGCAGTTTAATTCTTTGGGTTTGGTCATCGGGAGGCAACCGCCGAGGGATGAGACCATGACAATCAAACAAACAATTGAGAGAGTAGAAATAAAAGAAATTCTGCGTTGATTCATAATTTTATTCTCCGGCAAAAGATGTATTTGACTGCAACGCTGCTTCCAAACGATTGAGATATTCTGAACGGGGGATTTCGACTGCTCCCAAACTTTCAGTAAAAGGATTAATGTACTGGCTGTCGAGCAGCTTCATATTGCGCTCGTTCATTCGATTTATAAGTGCTGTAAAAGCAGCTTTGGATGCATCGCTCATTGTCGAGAACATTGATTCACCAAAGAAAGCTCCGCCGATAGCCACACCGTAGAGTCCGCCGACCATCTCGCCATTGCACCATGTTTCTACCGAATGCGCATACCCGGCTCTGTGTAACGTACAATATGATTCTATAATGACACCGGTTATCCATGTATCGTCGCGTTTGCTGCACGCTGCGATAGTAAATTCAAAGTCGGTATCAAATCTGAATTCAAAATGTCCCTTTTTGAGTGTTTGCCTTAGTGAACGTGATATTTTTACCGCATCTAGGGGGATAATTGCCCTCCATACCGGTTCATGCCATTCAATTCCTCCTGTATCGGGATTGCCCATAGGGAAATACCCTGCTCTGTATGCACTGAGCAGTACTTCGGGAGTGAGAGAATTGGCAGTGATTTTGTTGGATGAGAGCATTGCAGATTGATGTAAAAAAGAAATGGACGTTTATCCCTTACGATGACAGGATTCCGAATAGTATTTAAGCCATCTATTTACTCACCTCAACCCGTACCATGGACCGGTCATGAAGTCCGTCACACAAATCTTTTTATCCTCATCATCTTTAATAGCTTCAATTGATTTTTCACATTCGTCATAATATTCCCTTGCTTTGTCAATGTCTCCATTTAACGCCAATGCTCGTGCCATTACCATAAGAGCATACGTAATGTCGAAATCCGCAACATCATTTACATTATTGAATACAATATCGTAGTTCCTGTGGGCATGATGCAACGCTCCTTCTTTTCTACCGGCATAAGTGAGGGTTGTAGCAATCATATTTTCACCCCGTGCACTGTTGGCAATTGAGTGTTTAGAGTGTTTTCGCCAGTGCAATGTTGATGCATACGCCAAAGCTATCATTTCTTCGGTTTCATCATCTGTTCTGTCTGCTTTTTCCAATAATGGAAATATCCCATTATTGAATTCAATCCCAAACCAGCGATGTGCTGTGTCAATATCGAAATCAGGTTGATGTGCCATCGTCAAAATCCCAATTATAATGATACAAATTGTAAATGATAGTGCAAAAATAAGATTCTTCTTGATTAGAAGCGTGTAAAAATATACTATCCAACGGCTAACTCGTATGATGAATTATTTATCTAAAAAACTAACGCCAATACACCTTATGTCAATCTTCGACCACATCGGGTTTAATTCGTTTCGTGCTTTTCCGCCCATTCCATCGTAGTTTGTTCCTATTGCATACTTATTGTACAGTTGATTGTCTGCAGCAGGAAGATACGTGCCGTTTCTATAGGATAGTATTGCAGCTCATGATTTGATGTTAACGTATCAAACAATGTGATAGAAAAACAAAGCTAATCAGTTAAATTTGCACCAACAAACAATACTTACCTCGAAATTCCTCAATGAATATACATACAATAGTACGGAAATTATATCAAATTAGACGAATCAATCGGCAAATTCTTCGGTTTTTTTCCATTGGTATGTGCTGTATTCTTTTCTCATGCCAAAACGAGCATTCCGCAAAAGGTGAGGCGGTCAATTTATACGGGGGAGCAGCCCGTACAAACTCGTATGAGCGATTCGGATCGTTCGTTGCAAGTGTGGCAGATAACGAGAAAATTCTTACACCCGATTCCAGCGGTTCGATGATACCACCGCTTGCTGTCTCATCATATCAAACGGTATGCGCAACTGTAAGCGGTACGATATTGCAATGTACATCATCAATGCTGGAATGGAGTGCAAAATTAGACAACAGCGCGTATGTAATTAGCGGGATGTGTGCCGACGGTGAACATAATATATATGCGCTTGCATCGGACGGATGCCTGCATTCATTTACTGCAACCGGTAAAAGGAGATTCAAAACACAGATTTCGGATGAGGAATCTCCTAGTTATTGGGAGACGCTTTCAGTTGCCGATGGAATAATCTGTACAGCTACCGACGGACAGGTCTCCAAAGTAAGTTTAGACGGAAAAATACGGTGGCAATACAAAACAACACTTGCTGCAGTGGGCACAGCAAGCTCTGACGAACATAATAATATATATATATCATATACCCATAACGATTTTTCTGCAAGTGATTCACTTGTAAAGATTTCGTCCGATGGGAAATTAATCTGGAAAACTGGATTCACTGCACGAATAGTAACGGTACCTGTAGTTGGTAACGGTATGATAGTTGCCGGTGTTGTTCAATCGGATAATCGTCCGGTGATAACAGCGATAGATTTTAACGGGAAGGTTCTCTGGTCTCAGGAATTAAAAGCAACACCTCGCGGTATTTCAATTGCAAACGACGGAAGCATTATTATCATAAGCTATAATGCCGGACTTGGCATTGCACAAAGTAATATCGAACAGTTTTCGCCGGCTGGAAAGTCGGAATGGACTATCAATTTTGATGCACGTATTGCCTCACCAGCCCTGATAGGCAAAGATAATATTGCGGTAATCGGTGTAAGGTTAGCAGCTATAGGGGTATATTTGATTGACAGGGAAGGGATTCTTGACACATTCTTATCACTTGATTCTGCACCGTCATTAATTCTAAAGCCGGTAGTTGCTCCGGGAGGAAGCATTATTTTCGCTGCAGCGCGAAACGGATACATCACCAGAGTAGGTGCTAAAAGAGGACTCTTACCGATTTAAAAAAACGGTATTGTAGTTGCGTAGAAGAACACAATTAATTGGCATTGCTACTTAAATTAGCAATGCCAATTATTATTATATTCACAAGCTGTCATGCTGAAGGCGGCTTCGACTGAAGAATCTCTGTATTCCAATACAAAAAACAGTACGAAACAGCTTTGCTGAGATTCTTCACTGCCGCTCAGGATGATGTCAGGACTGAGTGTATCAATTAATTCTGTCTCAACACCAATTATTTCGATTAAGTGCTGAGACAAAAATAATTGTCATAATTAATATCCATAATTTGGCAAGTAATTGAACACTTCAGGGCGGGCTTAGTGTGACTTGAACTCGTTTGTCATACTGAGTTCCTGATAGTCGCCGAGCCGCCTACAAAATAATACAATGACATAAAAAGTAAGACAGTT
>CAZGNO010000133.1:0-7702 GCA_964527785.1 uncultured Chitinophagaceae bacterium | reverse complement strand
ACATGGAAGAAGTAAACAGTAGGGCTTGGGAAGATTGTATTACGAAAATTGCCGCGCTGCAACCGTATGAAGATTCCGAGAACAATGAAAAGACCCCTCATATTCTCCGTCTAAGTGCAGAGGCGCGAAGAATACTTGCTGAGAACAGTGAAACACTACGGAGTTTAATTACAAGAACAAGTAATAATCTTGATGACCCTTCGAGCGGAATAGCAGCAAAACTCCGTATCTATCAATACCGTTTTGCATTAGTACTGCATACAATTGAATACGGATGCAATTCACGCGATAACCTTACTGAAGTGAGCGCAGCATCGGCAATCGGCGCAGTAAAATTGACAGAGTATTTTCTCAACACAGCCCTAAAAGTTCACAGTCAAATATCTGAAAAAGCGAAGCGAGCGTATAATATTCGACGGGTGCATAAGCTATTAGATAATGGTAAACCCGTTCGTGAGATTTCTGAGCTATTGGATATATCTACAGGTACTGTTTCAAACTATTCTAAACTAATCCCGTGAACATTGAACAAAATGCAGTAAGTTATTTTAAGATAATATAATTACGGTGTTCATGTTGGTTGAACAAACTTGAACATACTGAACAATAAAATCATTTTTTATTCATACATAGAAAAGAATGAACAACACTTGAACATAAGTGTAAGTCTGCAATTTATATATAGTTAAAACGTAGTGTTGTAACTCTTCGTTCATAACACTTGAACATCGTAAGTATATATTAAAACAATAACTTGAATTATCTTGTTCAATATTTCACTCATTTAGAGAGAAATGTACAATGAAAGAATTACAATTTGATAGGAAACGGAAGCGTGTAAAAAAATGCCATTGTGGTAAAAGCAATGCAGATGGAAAATTTGTTCCGTTTGTAGGTTATGATGATAAAGGGTATTGCCACAGTTGCGACCGAACATTTGTCCCAACAAAATATGTGAATGAAGAAATTGCATACCCTGTTTATGGTATAATAGGTCAAGAACCGTCTTTTTTCCAGAAAAATCTTGTTGAATGTTCAGTGAATTCATATAAATACAATGTATTTACTGCATGGCTTTGTGCGATATTTGGTAACGATAAAGCGCACGAATTGATAAGAATGTATAATATCGGAACATCTAATCATTGGAAAGGAATCGGAGCTACTATCTTTTGGTATTGTGATACTTTGAATAGATACCGCTCCGGTAAAATAATGCTGTATAGTTCCGATGGTCACCGAGTAAAACAGCCGTTTGAATATTGCAATTGGGTACATTCAGTTACTAAAGCAAATAAATTTAACTTTGTACAATGTTTTTTTGGTGAGCATCTTCTCAATATGCCGGAAAACATCCAAAAGACGATTATTATTGTTGAATCGGAAAAGAGTGCAATTGTAGCAAGTGCTTATTTCCCAAATTATGTATGGATTTCTTGTGGGGGTGCAAATGGAATAACGGTGAGTAAAAGCGTAGTCCTCAAAGGACGAAATGTTGTACTTTATCCTGATTTGGGTAAGTTTGACTTGTGGAATAAGAAAGCCGAAGATTTGCAAAGTATGTGTGCATCTGTAAAGGTTTCTGATTTCTTAGAGAAGAAAGTAATGGAGGAAGATAGGGCGGGCGGTTTTGATATTGCTGATTATCTTATCCGTTTCTCTTTGGAAGATTTTTTAGAGCCATCGCAACAGATTTTAAGCTCTGTTGAAGAATCATACAGTGAAATTGATGAGCAAAGTATCAAAGCTATCTCGGAAGTGTTTGCCAATACTAATTGGGATGATGATACTTGGAATGCGCCGATTAACAATGAGCTTGAGCTTGCAGAAATTGAAGAGATTGAAAGGTTCTTTGCAAGTATAGAACTTCCAAAAGGGATTGTACAAATAAACCAATATCTTACGACAGATAATATTGCATTTTCAATCAAACGAGCTTTATATAATGCAAAGCTAACAGCTGGAAAGCGACATACAGGGCATGAATGTATGGGGAGGTTACGGAGTATTAGAGTTGCTTTGAGTGCTTTGGATTGACCTTCTTCTTACTTTGAATAATTAAGGTTGAAGAACCCTTAACCGTTCCCTCTTGAAATATGATTTCGTAACTTATTGATAAATAATATACAAGAAAAATAGTTCGAGTCCTCTCGAGACCGCAAATGTTAAAAACGCAAGCTATTTATAAATAAATTGCTTGCGTTTTTTTATTGTTGTTCCGTTACGAACAAAATCATACTGAAACATCAATGTCCGTTACTTAGCAATCAAGACCCTATCCACAAGCACCTGTGAAGGTGATTGCACTACTACAAAATACACTCCTGCAGGAATATCGGTTAGTGAACCCTTTATCTCCGTTTGTTCTGAAATATCACCATCAAACAGACCCTTGACTTCTTCACCCAGTGTATTGGTGAGTGTCACTTTATGAATACCGTTTTCGGCTGCTGTTATGTGCATGGTTATCGTTTCGGATGTAGGATTGGGTTGTATTGAAAGTGATAATACTGCACCTGTTTTGTAAAGCCGTGTACCGCCATCCTTGCATATTTCGCGGAGGTGAAATTCACCGTTCCCGGTTGTTACTTTCACCGCACCGTTTTGGAATACCAGTGATTTCACAACAATCGAAGAAGTTTCTTTTTCTCCAAGTCCTGCTTTCATTTCCAGAATTGCAAGCGTATTATTGCCGTCAATACGAGTGCCGCTTACTGTGACAACACGTCGGTTAAGATTGTCTATAACGGACGTTCCACTGTTAGGAACAAGTAATGTCGGTTCGACAGATACTTCTGCCGTGAAAGCGGATGCAGTCACTTGCGTCAGATTTTTTGAGGATGTAATTACCAACGGTATTTTTATTACTTCACCCGCAATACCTTCAATAACCGACGGTGAAATTTCAACTGTCATTGCAGCAGAACCCGGCTTTGTATAAGAAAAGGGAAGGGAGGTGCTTCTACACCCGCTTGCGTTTGTAACTTCTATTGTGTAAATACCGTCACTTGCAGCATACACAGTCTGATCTGACTGACCGGTACTTTTCCCGTCCAAACGCCATGAATAAATATTGGAAGCATCGTAAGGGTTTACCATCAGTGAGTCGTCACCCTTTTGGGTAATCACCGGAACTGGGGGTAATGGGCTGACGGTTACCATTTGTGTTGGAGAAGTACCAATACATCCACTTGAATTTGTGACAGTAACACTGTATATGCCTGTAGTTTTAACCACTACCGTTTTAGATGTTGCTCCATTCGACCAAAGGTAACTGTTGAATATCCCTGCGTCCAATATTACACTGTCGCCTTCACAAAATTCTGTCTTGCCGGATGCTATGATATTCGGTACAGGTAATGAAGTGACGGTAACAATCATCGGCTCAGATATTCCTTTGCACCCTCCTGCGTCAGTAATCTCCACAGTATAGCTTCCTGCTTTTGTTACAGTGATAGTTGGTGTGGTTTCTCCGCTTGACCATTTGTAGCTTTGGAAATTTCCGGCATCCAATACTACACTCTTGCCTTCGCAGAGTGTAGTATCGCCTGATGCGGTTATCTTTGGCGATAATGAACTGCTCACCGTTACAGGCATAGTGTTTTCAGCAGTACAGCTTGATGAACTTTCAATTACTTTTACAATACCGGCTCCGGCAGATGTCCAATTCACGGTTATTTTCGAGCTTCCCTGACCGTAAGTAATTGTTCCCTCCGATGAAACTTCCCACGTATATGAATTGACAGCCACCGGAGTTACAGAATATTGAATCGGGTTACCATTCACACACGTTGTATTCTTACCGGTTATCATTGGAGTTGGTCGAGTGCTCAAGGTAACTGCTACGATATTTGAACTCCCTTTGCAGCCACTCGCATCCTGCATTGCAACGGAATAGTTGCCTGCAGCTTTTACAACAATAGTTTGTGATGTCTCTCCGCTTGACCATTTATAGCTTGAATATCCTGCCCCAGCATCCAGTATCACACTATCACCTGTACAGAGGTTGGTACTGCCTGTTACTATGAGGGTTGAGCTCAGTTCATTACTGATATTTACAGGATAGACTACATCTTTTGTGCAGTTTGACCCCAAATCTTTTTCCGTTAATGAGATGACGCCAGTGCCCAAAGCACTCCATGATACCGTAATTGTATTTTTTTCCGTTTCGCTTGTGATTGTTCCGTTTGGCGTTATGCTCCATGTGTATTCTCGTTTGGGATTCGATGTAACGGAATAGACTAGCCCTGCTGAATTCACACAGGCAGCATTTTGCCCCTGAATAATCGGATTAGGTGAGGGGAGTACAGTAACAGTTATGGGTGATCGTTTTGCGCTGATGCAATTGGAGGTTGTATCCCATGATTCCAGATAATATACTGTTGTTGTCATTACTTTAGGAGTAGTAAATGTACTGCCGACTTGCAAGAGTTTTCCACCAGTGAGCGAATCATACCACCTATAATTTACATCAGAGGGGAAGATGGCAGTGAGCGTTGCAGAATTATTTGCACAAATCGAAGCTTTATCGGCATTTGGTTCGAGTGGAGGAGAGACAACACTGATTTTTATCGGCTTCCGTCCGCTCGTGCATTTGGTTGTGGTATCTTCTGATTCTACATAGAGAGTTGTGGATGTCGTAAGAGTCGGAGTAGAGTATGTGTTTCCTGTTGCTATGGGGGTAATTGCATCAATCGCATCATACCAAGTAATGATCGAGGTCGGGTCGGCAGTAGCAGATAATTTTAGAGATGTACCGATGCAGGTTTTCTTTTCAGCAATGGTGTTGATATTCGGGATTGGTTTCGTTGAAACAGTATAGCTTATTGTTTTGGAAGTGCAATTATCGTCCGATACGGTAAGCAGATACCGCGTGGGTACAGTAGGAATAACCGTTACCGAGCTTTTATCACCGACAATTCCCGAAGCAACATCTTCCCATTTGTAGTGAAGAGTGCCTACTCCTGTTGCATTATTGGTGAGAGTAAGGGGTTTACCCGGGCAGACGAGGGTATCTTTGGGCGGCTCTATAGTTACGGTGCAGGTGCTGAGTGCCATAACAAAACCGTCAACATCACCTGTATTTTGTTTGAATATAGCATTTGAAGATGTTGGAAAATCAGTTGAGTAAGTATTCCCTGTCACAAACACAGTACCCGTACTGCTAATCGCAATATCGTTAATCTCGTCGTTTGAGGCACCACCTACGAAAGCAGAATATTGAGCAGAATTCCCTGTACCGTCAATTTGGACTACAAACCCTTCTCTATAAGCATGGTAATCGAAATCCTTAATTTTTCCTGTAGGAAAATCAGGTGATAATGTAAAGCCGCCTACAATCACCGAACCTGTAGCATCGTAATATTGAATACTTGATACCTCGTCATAGTCGCTGCTACCGCCTATGTATGTGGAATAAATAGGAGTACCACCGCTTGTAGAAAGTCGTATAACAAAACTTTCTAATGCTCCCCCAAAGATTTTGTCAAAACCTGTAGGATTAAACCCTGCATCTGATGCTGTTATCCCGCAGACTGCTGCAATTCCCTGATCGTCCACAGCAACCTTCAAGCAGCGATCATTACTGTCACCGCCGATTAATGTTGAATATACAAGAGATTCACCATTAATCCCAAGCTTCACTAAAAAGCCGTCATTAATATCAACATGAGTATTTGTTTTCCGGTAAGCAGAGCCGGTTGTTGTAAACGAAATATACACAGGAATAGGGTTATCGCCAAAGTTCTTGTCGAATACCTTGCCGTTTACCGTTGTACCTACAACAATCGGATAATTATTTTTATCGAGAGCAATACCGTAACATTCATCATTTGTCGAATCCAAACCCAGCAAAGTAGAAAACACTAATGCTGTCCCACTTTCATTTACTTTCGTTACGAAGCCGTCACTTAAAATTCGATTTGCAGTTCGCAATGCACCGGAAGTAGTCGGGAAATTTGAAGAATTAGTTGAACCTGTAACCACTACTTCATTTGAAATCGGTACAATTGCAATATCGTTTATAGCGTCACTTGATGGACCGCCAAGATAGGTACTGTATAGTAATTCCGAACCTGAATAGGATATTTTTGCAATAAAGCCGTCACCATTACTATTATAACTTTGGTCATATCCTACGTTTATGTTTGGAAGATTGGCTGAGAATGTCATGCCGCATATTACAACATTTCCAATGCCATCTACAACGCACGACTTTGCTTTGTCATCCAGTGCTCCACCATAGTATGTGCAGAAAATTAAGTTACTTAAATCGGTATTGAATTTAGCAACAAAACAATCTTCTTTCCCATCATACATTTGGTCGTAACTGCCTAATAATACTGGAAAATTTGTTGATTTGGTAATGCCTGTTATAATTGGATTTCCTCCTGCATCAAGTACAATTTTAATACAATTATCGTAATCTGCTCCTCCGATAAACGAAGAATACACAAGCGGGTCAATTACAAGAGGTTTGGTGCGGTCGTAATTCGCTAATTGAAAGCCAATCTTACCACCGGGTTTTTCAACAAAAGTGCATTGCACTTGCTGTTTTTCCCGACCGGACATTTGATACGCAAAGAGTTTTTGTTGGACGACATCACCAATTGATGTTTGAAGGACAAGCTCACCGTTTGAATTGATACGAACGCCTTTTGCACCTTTGAAACCGAGCATTATATCATGCGGATTGCCACCGGGAGCAATGATAAAATCATACCGCATATATCCATCTTCAAAATATAAGCGTTCGTCTATTCCCCGATAAACATTTTGGCGGGTGATATCGCTGAAAGCGGGAACATAACCAGCCCATTTGGACTTGTCATTACCGATTATATAATTGTAGTAACTCTTTTGCAAACCGTTTGGAGCTTCTGCAGTAGCATTCCCTCCAACACATACCATATCAATTACATTCCCGCAGATTCTTGTGTTTGATATGTTTTTTTCGTTTGAAAATTTTTGTATGTTTTTATCCTTAGGGTCTGATTCTATTGTATGAAAATCGTAACGGATACCTTGTTTGGTAATCCACGCGTTCATACCTTTTGTTCTGGCAAGATAGAGAACGTCGTTGTTCCATTGTCCTTTGTTTTGGATAAAAACTGAGGGTGAGGATTTTGCCTGCTTTATTACTGAGGCATGAATCATATCAGTATGGCAAAGTAAAACAAGTACAAGGATTAGATTTTTCATTGAAACTCCTTTAGGTATAAGGTGTATGACGTTTAGGCAATTTTACAGGGTATTACACAAATGTAACATGGATTTACGTAACACTTCGTGCAATTTACGAAATTTTGACAGTAGTTTTGATTCTCAAAATTAATTTTATAGATAGACAGATATAAATGGTGTTCTTTACAGTTCTCAGATAATTTCAAGTACTGATTTTTGTATTGATAATCCCGACAAATTGAATAGCTTGGCTTAATAAATACCTTTTTAAAAATAAGGGATATATCAACAACCCTCTTTCATGATTATAACCAATAATTAAATTGGAATAGAGAACTAAATTACGTATTATTGTTTTTAGCTTCACGGACTAAGATAAATGTAAGTAGAGGGTTATGAGGTATTTTCACTATTCAAAGGATAAAACTTAGAATAGAATTTTCAATATGGTTTCTTAACTGATGATACGCAAGATTATATTGATTAGACCTTATCAACAACAAATTTACACATGAGTAGG
>CAZGNO010000132.1:0-7784 GCA_964527785.1 uncultured Chitinophagaceae bacterium | reverse complement strand
GATGTCATTTACAGCGTAGTCGAAGTGTTCAATTATTTGCCAAATTATGGATATTAGTTATGACAATTATTTTAGTCCTATCACTTAGTAGGACAGAATTAATTTAAATCAAAGTGATATCATTCAGAGTTCACAATAGTCGCGAAAACCGACTACAAATAAAGCAATGACATTAAAAATAAAATACTTGCAATTGTCATTCTGAAGGAGTCCTCTGGGCTGAAGAATCTCAGTTTAAATCGAACTTTGAGAATTATTTTATCTGCGTTGTAAAACTCTGTACCACTCTGTGAAACCCAGTGTGAGATTCTTTACAATTTTCCCACAGAGTTCACAGAGTTTATCACAATGGTTCACATAGCAAATTACAAGAGATGTCATTTACAGGGATTCTTAGACCTAAGAATCTCCGCAAAGCGATACATGTATATGACTTAAGCAGCATACGGAGATTCTTCACTGGCGTTCAGAATGACAAGGCATATAAAATTAAAATAAATCTGTCTTGCTAAGTAAGGGGACAAAAATAATCGTATTATTCGAATAGCTGTCATTCTGATGGAGTCTTCGACTGAAGAATCTCAGCTATGCACTACAAAAACTGGACTGAACAGCATACGGAGATTCTTCGCTGCCGCTCAGAATGACTGAACTAAATTTAGCAATTTAATCTGTCCCAGTACTTACCTAATTTAGTATATATTGTACTGCTATGGTAGCTGTTCGACATTAAATTTAGGGTAATTTCACTGCCTGTTTAACAACAAAATCAAGAGATTCCGTATCAGTCAGAGCAAGACGGGTACGAATTCGATACCGCTGGGTATTTACTGATTGTACTGAAATATTCATCATTTTAGCTACGTCTTTTGTTGAGTGCCCCAGCGAAATGAAACGGCACAATTCACGTTGAATTTTAGTAAGGATTGGAAAAGTAGATTCAATTTTTTCGTCAATCATTTTATACGTTTTTGTAGAATTTACCGTAACGGCATTTTCTGATGTACGGATAACCGTTTTCAAAACCTCAACAACTTGCTCTGCGTGTTCATTCGTGTATTTCATGGTTCGCAGAGTAGCCCGGATTTCTTTAAGAGCTTGTTCCCTATGGACTAGCGCAGTAGAAAGCTGCCCTATTTCTTCTTCAAGTTCAAATCTCTTGATTCGTTCCGCTTGGGCAGAACGGACAGCTTCCTGTTGCTCAAGCAAGATAATCATATTATGATTCCTTGTGTCTGATTCATCGTTGAACACCTTTTCTTTAATACGATGAAATTCCTTATGATGATGATAGGCAGTTACTAAGTCACCTGTCTGTTCGGCAATGACAGACAATTGCCTGTGTGCTGTATATTGATTCTGCAAATCATGAGCTGCTTCACTTATTTTGAGCGACCGTTCAGCTAAATTGGTTGCAGTCTCGAATGATTTTGCTCCTATGTGTGCTTCCGTTGCAACCATTAAAGTTTCAAGAACAAGTGGGCGTAAATTACGTTCGTCATCCAAAGTATTCATCTGGTCTTGGAGGTATGAAACTGCATCATCCCATCGTTCTTGCTTTATTGCAATACGAGCTAATTGTCGTAAAATTGCGTCTTTTTGCCAGTCTAGGTTTATAGATTTATCGGTATTTTCAATAGTAGCAAGCAAATCAATAAACAGCATTTGAGCACGATCGAATTCACCTAGTGAAACCATCATGCTCCCAACCCGTTCGCTATCCACCAAGTATTCACGAATAGACTGAAATGGCTGTAATATAGAAATTGCTTCCAATCCATATTCGATTGCCTTTTGGAATTCACGCATTCTATTATAAACGATTGCAATAAATGTTTTGGTCTGACCAATGAGGAACGGAGATTCAAGCACTTCAGCCATGTTTGACGCCTGTACCAAATGTTCGACAGCGTTATGATGTGCTCCGAGTGTACTGTATGCACGACCTAAAAGTTGGTGAATGTTGACGATAATAGTGTCGCTTTTCATTCGTGCAGAGTATGCAATTGCTTGATTTCCTATCGTTACTGCGTCACGTATATTTCCAAGATATAATTCACATTTAGCAATATAGAACAAGAGATTGGCTTTGTAAGGCAGATATTCCTTAGCAATGGTACGTGATGAGTCTTCAATGTTGTTTTCTTTGATAATACCGTCTAAAATTTCAAGGGTTTGCCTGTAATACTGAAGAGCAGCATTATAATTACGTTCAAGTTCACTTATTCGACCAAAATTAGTAAGTACTTCCATTTCGCATTGCTTCTCTCCAAGTTCCAGTGCAAGTGCAAGAGCTTTGTGATTGATAGCTGTTAGGACTTCTGTTGGAGGGTTTTGTATTCGTAATGCCTCCGGGAAATGGATATAGAGTCCAAGTAATTCACGCTTATTATTGATGTGTTTGATGAGAGCTTCTGCTTTATAACAGGCATCTACGGATTCTCTGTCCAAGACTGAAACATCACAATAAGCTGATTCATACAGTAACGACCGTGCCAGTCGCACGACAAGCTCTTTTTCCCTCCACTCCATTTTGGGTAATTGTCCGCTTAATGCTGCATCATATAGTTTTTGTGGTGTAATATACTCGAGGATTGTACAGCACCTTTTTTCCCAAAACACTTTAGCTTCAACTGCATACTTCCAAAGGGTATCATGATCACCTCCATGAACAGTACTTAAATTTTCAAAGATATATTCGGCTCTTTGGGTACGTTCCAAGGTTTCTACTGTTGACTTGAAAGATTCAAAATCTATGGGAACTGTTAGCTTTGTCATACTGAAAGAATCGTATAAAGTTTTCGAACATGATATGTATATTGGTTAATCAAATCTATTTTACGGCTTGTTTAACTATTAAATCAAGTGACTCAGTTTCCGTAAGTGCCAGCCGAGTGCGAATACGGTATCGTTGTGTATTAACCGATTGCGCAGAAACATTCATAAGTTTTGCTATTTCTTTGGTAGAATAACCAAGAGAAATGAAACGGCATAATTCACGTTGAATTTTTGTTAGGGTAGGGAAAACAGTTTCAATTTTTTCATCAATCTGCTTGTATGTTTTTGTAGAATTTGCTTTTATTGCATTTTCAGACGAACGAATCACTGTTTGCAAAACCTGAACAACTTGCTCAACATGCTCATTAGTAGTTTTCGTAGAGCGAAGAGCCGTTCGGATTTCTTTAAGTGCCTGTTCACGGTGAACAAGTGCCGATGAAAGTTGCCCTATTTCTTCTTCAAGTTCAAATCGTCGTATACGCTCAACTTGTGCTGCGCGCACTGCTTCTTGCTGCTCAAGCAGAATTATCATGTTTTTGTTACGCAGGTCGGATTCATTATTGAATACTTGTTCTTTGAGATGGTGAAATTCTTTGTGATGATGATAGGCAACTCCATAGTCTCCTTGGTTCTCGGCAATTGTTGCCAGTTGATTATGGGCAGCATATTGATTTTGTAAATCATTACTTTCTTCACTGATTTTCAGGGCTTGTCGAGCAAATTTTGTGGCTTGGTCATATTCTTTAGTGCCGATATAAGTATCGGCAGCAATAATTAAAGTCTCAATCATAAATTGAGGAAGATTCCCTTCAGTTTCTAGCGCATTGAGGGGAAATTGAAGATACGATAGTGCTTTATCCCATTGCTCTTGATGTATTGCAATACGGGCTAGATTACGTAGAACTTGAGATTTATGCCAGTCAAGATTATGTGATTTTTCAGCATTTTCGATAGTTGACAGCAAATCGCTGAATAGAATGAAAGCATTATCAAATTCACCTGCAGAAACCATAAAGCTCCCGACTCGACCACTGATAATGATGTAAGTAGCCAGCGATTCATGGAGCTTGTATATGGGAATTGCTTGTAGTCCATATTCAATTGCCTTTTGAAATTCACCCATTTTACCATAGGCAGTTGCAATGAATATTTTGTTTTGTCCGATAAGGAACGGTGAATTTCGAGATTCAGTCAGTTTTTCGGCTCGAAACAAATGCTCAAGAGCAGTATTATGTGCACCAAGAATACTATATGCTCTGGCTAATACCAATTCGATATGTATAGCAACGTTATCATTTTGTATTCTTTCTGCAAATGCTTCGGCTTGATGACAGGTCGTTATACCTTCACGAACATTGCCAAGAATTACTTTGCAATGACCAATATTAAAAAGGAGAATTGCTTTAGGCAAAAGATATTTTTGGGGAATAGTTCGAGGCGAATCGTCTACTTTATTCTCTGTAAGAACCCCATCTAAAATATCAATTGCTTGAAGATAATATACAAGTGCCCCTGCATAATCGTGGTTATGCTCACATAGCTGACCAAAATTAGTGAGTATTTGCATTTCTTCATTTTTTGCATTTAGTTCTTTGGCGAGTTTAAGTGCTTGGTTGTTAATTACAGTAAGGACTTCAGTACGTGAATCACGCTGTCTCATCGCATAGCTAAAGTTAATATAGAGTGCAAGTAATTCCTGTTTGTGATTAATGTGTTTGAGTAATGCCTCTGCTTGATAACACGCAGTTATAGCAGGTTCGTCGGTAAGTGTACTGATATCGCATAGGCGTGAATAGTCACGAAGTGTTCGAGCCAATTTGAATATCACTTCTTTTTCTCTTCGATCTGTCTTTGGCAATTGCCCTTTGAGAGCTTCGCTATATAATTCATCCGAAGATCGGAGTTCAAGCATTGAACATAATCGTCTTTCCCAATATTCACGTGCCTCCACAGCGTATTTCGATAACACTGTATTATCACCACCCAACACTTTTGAAAGATTGTCGGTAATATATTCAGAACGCTGACTTCTTTCCAACGATTCAACAGTTGAAACGAAAATTTCAAAATCTAGCGATTCTGTCAGTTTTGTCATAATAAGTTATTGATATTTCTAATAGTTTTGTTTGTTATTGCAAGTCGTGTATCAGCAAGTACATTCATTGAAACAGGTTCTGCAATCTGTTTGATTATTTGACTAGAGAGATTCGGGTACTTGAGCTTCAAGTTATTTTCCGATACGATAACGTAGTGTATTGACAGAAGAAACAGAGATGCTCGATTATAGTTGCAATGTTCTTAATGGAATGATTTGGAATTATAAATCAGCATAATTTCTGCCGAACTCTCGAAAGAGGGATGGTGTGCAAGCTCACAATTTTTCACTCGGTAGATACTACTTTGAGTATGCTGCTGTTACTCGGTGTGAACACTCCATGAATTTTCAATGTAAATACGATATTTATATATGCAAATTACAAATTGTCTATTGCCTGTCCAACTATTCAACCTGAAATAAATTTCGGGTGAGATTAGTGTTTAATGTAGTTGTTTTTAACTTGTATAAAAGAATGATACTTATAGTATTCGATATGCGCTGCATCATTCCACTTCATTTTAATTTAACATCAAGAAATTATTTTTTGTCTATCGTTTTTCTATTGTTTGTGTAGAAAAGTTGAAATAGCATGGGCGTAGATTTGCGTTGAATAGTTCCAATTTATTTTTATTTAGCGGAATAAAAGCTATGAGAAAGTTTACGCTCTCAATCATTGTTGTTCTTGTAAGTTTGATAGTATCAATCAATTTTGCGCAGGCGGGTGTTCCTCGATTGCTCTCTTATCAAGGAATTCTTACCGATAAAGTGGGAGATCCTGTAACTGACGGAAATTACACAATAATTGTTCGTCTGTATGATGCCGGCACCGGTGGGGTTGCTTTGTTTGAGGAGACACTTTCTGTACAGTCCGTCGGCGGAACATTTAACGCAACAATTGGAAAATCTACACAGTTGACCCTAGATTTCGACAAACAGTATTATCTGGGAATTACATTGCAGGGACAGTCGGAATTTTCTCCACGTACTTCACTTGTAGCTGTTCCGTATGCATTGCAAGCTGAAAATGCGGTGTCGGCAGACGGACTAAAAGCAGGAGCATTTGGTGCAGTAACCAGTCTGAACGGAGCAGCAGGAGATTTGCAAATAAGCGGAAATGGTGCTACGACGATAGCTCGAACAGGAAACATAATTACCATTAATACTCCCGAAGGTATCAAAACCATAAACAGTGAGGATAATTCTGTTGTTGTAACCAATCCAACCGGACCTACCACAACACTAAAAGTAGGGAATATCGGGCTTAAAAATATTTCGTCAAACGGTGCTGTTATCGGCGATATTATCAAATTTGACGGCATCAAATGGAAATCAGGCAAAGAAACCGCTTATGCAGCCGGAAACGGAATTACGATTCAAGGGCAAATCATCGGACTGGCTCCGCAGAATGCTACAAGCGGACAAGTATTGAAATGGAATGGAACGGCATGGGTGCCGGCTATTGATGATAATTCAAGTTATACAGCCGGAAGTGGTTTGCAACTTGCTGCAAATCAATTTTCAGCGTTGCCAACCGGAGGTGATCTAAGCGGAGCACATACAAATGCAACAGTTGCCGGAATCCTTGGAAGGAAGATTGCTCCAACGAACGTGGCAAATGGTCAGGGGTTAGTATATAACTCAACTACAAACTCATGGCAACCCACGAATATTGACCCTGATCCGAATGATGATATACTTATCGGTTCAAAAGCAGGTGGTGATTTGACAGGTACTTACCCAAATCCTGCTGTAGCCGACGGTGCAATTACGTCACAAAAACTTGGATTGGGTGCGGTTACTATGGATAAGATAGCCGATGCACAAGTTACAGCAGCAAAAATAAATCCAATCGGGGCAACGACAGGGCAGGCATTAACCTTCGACGGAACAAGTGTTGTTTGGGGAAATCAACTGTTGAGTGGAGTTGCCAGCGGTGATTTGTCGGGAGCATACCCCAATCCGAGCGTAGGTAATAATGTAATTACAACCGCAAAACTTGTTGACGGTGCTGTAACTGCTGTAAAGCTAAGTTCTGCCGGAGCAACAAGTGGTCAAGCATTGACCTTCAACGGCACAACTGTAGTATGGGGAAGCCCGGCAGTAAGCGGTACAGCCGGAGGTGATTTATCGGGTACATATCCGAACCCTACAGTAGCACTAAATGCAATCACTACGTCAAAACTTGCTGACAATTCTGTAACGACTTCTAAAGTAAATGACGGCTCAATCACGACCTCGAAAGTAAACACAACCGGCGCAACGAGCGGTCAAGCATTAACCTTCAACGGCACAACTGTAGTGTGGGGAAGCCCTGCAGTAAGCGGTACAGCGGGCGGTGATTTATCCGGTACATATCCGAATCCAACAGTAACCGTAAATGCAATCACTACGTCAAAACTTGCCGACAATTCAGTGACGACTTCAAAAGTAAATGACGGCTCAATCACGACCTCAAAAGTAAATACGACAGGAGCAACGAGCGGTCAAGCATTAACCTTCAACGGCACAACTGTAGTATGGGGAAGCCCATCTCCGAGCGGCACAGCGGGCGGTGATTTAACAGGTACATATCCAAACCCTACAGTAGCATCAAATGCAATCACTACGTCAAAACTTGCTGACAATTCTGTAACAACTTCTAAAGTAAATGACGGCTCAATCACGACCTCAAAAGTAAATACAACGGGAGCAACAAACGGTCAAGCATTGACATTCAACGGCACAACTGTAGTATGGGGAAGCCCTGCAGTAAGCGGTACAGCGGGCGGTGATTTATCGGGTACATATCCGAACCCTACAGTAACCGCAAATGCAATCACTACCTCAAAACTTGCTGACAATTCTGTAACGACCTCAAAAGTAAATGACGGCTCAATCACGACCTCAAAAGTAAATACGACAGGCGCAA
>CAZGNO010000131.1:0-7951 GCA_964527785.1 uncultured Chitinophagaceae bacterium | reverse complement strand
CCACCCCGTCCTTCGGACACCCCTCCAAGGGAGGGGAATTTTAGCAGCCATTTTTAGCAAGTATTAAATATTAAGTATTAAAAAGGTTTTGAGGGGAGATTCCCCTCAAAACCTGAAACAAATTCCCCTCCTCTGGAGGGGTGTCCGCAGGACGGGGTGGTTAGAAGTGTATGGACTTACATGAAAACATGAGAATTTAGCAGGGAAGTATGCTATGCTCGGCGGCAATGTGGAAACGCAGTGGGAGTTGCTTCATACGGAATCGCATGAGCGGACGATGATGGGGATTGGTGGGTGAGGGGGGGATTGAAATTAAGAAGTAGTATCTTAAGAGAAAAAACAGATAAGATAATATATTAACAATAGAAATATAGAAATGAAAATTAAAGAAATTGAATCAGAAACTTTTATGATTAATACTCATGTAGCAAAAGAAAATATAAATGAACGTAGAGGTATAGTGATAATACTTGATGCGTTAGGCGTGAAAAATTTTGATACTGAAACAAGCAAGCAGTTTATTTTGGATTTCCATCAAATAGTTGGATTAGTAGGTGGATATGAAAAAATGTTAAAAAAAATATATCTCGTTAATGAGCAAGCTCAATTTGAGGTATTTATGTTTCAGGACACACTCATCTTAACTTTAGATGTTCCTGATGAAAAAAGTTTGTTGAATTATTTACAGTTTACAAATGATTGGCTCTCTAAATTCTTTATTACTGCATTAAATTTAAAAATTTATTTTAGAGGAGCAATATCTTATGGTAATTTTATAGAATATAATAAGCATTTTTACTTAGGTGAGGCTGTAAGAGATGCAGCACAATGGTATGAAGAAGCGGATTGGCTTGGAATTATTTATACACCTAATATTGGTAAATATCTATTTGAATCTATGAGTTACATTCGTCAAGGAATATTACAAAACGAGCAAATTGATACTTTAGGTAGTAGATTTGAACTGAATTTTATTTATTATAATGTTCCGGTTAAAAATGGCAAGACGTGTACGCTTTGGTGTGTTAATTGGGTGACATCTTTGTTTGCTACAGGAAGTTTGCCAGAATTAGAAATTAACAAAAGATCAAATTCGCTTTCATACTATTATTCACTAATGAAATTTGCAGATATTCCCAAAGGATCTGAAAACAAATATAATAACACTCTGGTTTTTGTTGAAAGTGTACACCGAACTTTTCCTGAATTAAATAATATCCCGAGACCCAATTAGAAACTTAAAAGTTAAGACAGTTTATACTCAATTATTATTACATTACCTCTGGACTTTTTGAAGGGAAGATATACATGTTAATAATGTTGCTATGTAGTTCCTAATGGAGCTTTATATAAGTTCTATTAGTAACTACGCTTCTCTGATATTCCCTCTATGGAACAATATCAGAATTTATACATTATGTCACCTTCTCTCTCACTCCCTACTAAAAATCTACCGGATAATATCCAGAATCGGCTTCCACCGATATGCCGTCCCTACGGGACTAAAGGAAATTGTGAGACAACATTTCAACCGATATGTATTCCCTAACTGGAAATTGTTTTAATCCCGTTAGGGATGTCATATCGGTAGAAGAAATCACAACGGTAGAAAAATTCTCACTCCCTACTAAAAATCTGCCGGATTATATCCTCAATCGGCACTTCCTCAATAGTAATATCGGCAACCTGAAACCTACCCAGACACTCGCCCGCAACCGCAGCAATCTTTGCGCGGGGGATGCGGAGCGATGCCTGTTCGGCGGCATAGTCGGTGATTACGCCCATTGCTTCCAGTTCGTGCTTCTCTACTTTTTCGGTGAATTTAATGGTCAGCATTTTCTCGGCTGCAAACTGTTCCACAAGCATCGAGAGCGCGCCGTCGAACATCAGCTTGCCGTTGTCAATAATCATCACCCGTTTGCAGAGCCGCTCGATGTCGTCCATGTAGTGGCTTGTCAGGATGATGGTGGTGGATGATTCCTTGTTGAAATCTGCGATAAACTCACGGAGCGCGTGCTGCGCTACCACGTCGAGTCCGATGGTCGGTTCGTCTAAGAAAATAACTTTGGGTGAGTGGAGGAGTGCTGCTATAAGTTCGCATTTCATCCGTTCGCCAAGCGAAAGCCGCCGCACTTGCACATGGAGTTTATCGGCTACGTCCAGGCGTTCTGCAAGCATATCACGACGCTTTTGGAATAGGTCTTGGGGGATACCGTAAATTTCCTTGTTCAACAGGAACGAATCGGCGGCAGGCAAATCCCACCACAGTTGATTGCGCTGCCCCATAACAATCGAAAAATTCTTACGGAAGTCATTTTTACGTTGCCAGGGGATAAAGCCCATCACGGTTGCCGTGCCGGAGGTAGGAGTAAGCAAACCCGACAGCATTTTCAGTATCGTGGTTTTCCCCGCACCGTTCGCACCGAGCATACCGACGAGTTCACCTTCTGCTATCGAAAACGACACGTCATTTACGGCAGTGTATTCCTTATATTCCCTGTGAAACAGCGAGCGTATCGAGTTTTTCAAACCCTCCTGCCGCACATGGGAACGGTATATTTTGGTCAGGTTTTGAACGTTGATTGTATTCATAATATATTTATCCAAAAAATCCCGTTAGGGATGAGATATCGGTAGTAAGACGTATTCAAAGTGCTTTGAAATCCCGTTAGGGATGTCATATCGGTAGCAAAACGTATTCAAAGTGCTTTGAAATCCCGTTAGGGATGTCATATCGGTAGCAAAACGTTTTCATTTGTCAGAAATCCCGTCAGGGATGTAATATTGGTTATAACATCATACTAAATCAATTCTTTAAATATGTATTTTTCATCATAATCAATTTCAAATTTTTGAAGAAGCTTTCGATATTCTTCTGTAAATGTTATCTTCTTGTGATGTTCCTCTTGCTTCTCGATATACGTGATTACATCGTTAAGTTGTGATTTTCCATAAGAAAAAGCACCATAACCTTCTTGCCATTCAAATTTTATTTTAAAAAAATTCTTTTGATTGATCCATTGTGAAGAATCTGCCTTAATATCCTGTAATAAATTTGAAATTGATTGAGCGGGTCTCAAACCTATAAGTATATGAATATGGTCAGGCATCCCATTGATACAGAGTAATTTGTGATTATTCTTTTGAATAATACCGGTAATGTATTTGTATAATTCATCTTTCCATGAATTGTGAATGAGTCCTTGTCTGTATTTTACCGCAAAAACGATATGTAGATGAATTTGAGTATATGTGTTAACCATATTTTCTCGATTGATGTTTTTATAATAATATTTTATCTACCGATATTTCATCTCTAACGGGATTTAGTTGTCATGATTCGTATTATCTACCGATATTTCATCCCTTACGGGATTTAGACTTTATGCGATATATGCATTCTACCGATATTTCATCCCTGACGGGATTTTTGTCATTATACGATATATGCATTCTACCGATATTTCATCCATAACGGGATTTAGTTGTCATGATTCGTATTATCTACCGATATTTCATCCCTAACGGGATTCCATCTACCTTTATGAAAGTCTAATAGCATTCAATAAAATTTTAGCATTTTTGCAGGTAAAGATACGAATTTTGAATATACCGAGAAGGGTAAGTAATGGCAAAAGCACCGCCGCGCTCCGAATCCACATCACCGGAGCGAGTAGTGGAGGAGGATTTGGATTTATCGCTCCGCCCGAGTTCATTCGATGATTTTACGGGTCAAATGAAAATTGTTGACAACCTGAAAATATTCATTAGCGCAGCCCGAAAACGCAGCGAGGCATTGGATCATGTGCTGCTAACCGGACCTCCGGGGCTTGGGAAAACAACGTTAAGTTATATCATCGCCAAAGAAATGGGAAGTGAAATTAAAGCTACAAGCGGACCGGTTTTGGAAAAAGCCGGGGATTTGGCAGGGCTGCTCACAAACTTGAACGAAGGTGATATTCTGTTTATTGACGAAATTCATCGTCTTTCGGCGGTGGTGGAGGAGTATCTCTATTCCGCGATGGAAGATTTCCGTTTGGACATTATGATTGATTCAGGTCCGGCAGCACGGTCTATTCAGCTTACCATTCCTCGGTTTACATTAATAGGGGCTACGACAAGGGCTGGGCTTCTGACAGCCCCTCTGCGGTCGAGATTCGGGGTAATTAACCGTTTGGATTATTACGAACCGCAGGAGTTATTTTCGGTTGTGAAGCGTTCGTCGAATTTACTCGGTGTGCCGATTGAAGACGAAGGAGCTATGGAAATTGCATCCCGCTCGCGTGGAACTCCGCGTATCTCCAATCGCTTGCTGCGTCGCACACGCGACTTCGCAGAAGTGAAGGGAACGGGGACAATCACAAAAGACATTGCGCAAATGGCACTTGCCGCTCTCGAAGTGGATGAGTTCGGTTTGGATGAAATGGATAAGCGGATACTCCTCACGATTATGGAGAAATTCGGTGGCGGTCCTGTAGGTGTGAATACGATTGCTGTGGCTGTAGGTGAAGAAGCGGGAACTATCGAAGAAGTATATGAGCCATTCCTGATTCAGCAAGGGTTTTTGCACCGTACTCCGCGTGGGCGTGAGGCAACGGAATTGGCATATCGGCATTTTGGGCTGAGAAGGGGCAAGCCGGAGAGCTTATTTGAGGAGTGAAACTAAAACTGCTTCTTACAACAAAAAAAACCCTGAAAGTTTGACCTTTAGGGTTTTAGTTGTGGGGGCGACTAAGGTGAGTGTTAAAACAAATCTTCGTCTGTCGGTGGTTGAGGTGTCTTTTTGCCCGGTATCGGAAGTTTGCTGCTGTCCGATTTCACGGTTGATGCTTTTGATTTTTCTTGTGGTGCGGGCTGTTTCTCGAATCGTGTATCTAGTTGTACAGGAACGGGAGAAAGGTCAATTTCAGTTTCAATGTTCTGTTTGAGGGGTGCAATATGTGTTGCGCTCTCTTGATTAAGTGTATAAATACTTAAAGTTCCGCCTGAAATAAGGGCTACGATACCGATGACAGCAGCAGTACGAGTACGAAGCGCGTTTGTAATGCGTTCCCATCCGCTAGTCGGATTGGCAGTTGGCTGTGCTTCGGAAGCTATTCTGCGCATTACTTCATCTTCGAAACTATCAGGCGCAGTAACAGGAATAAGCGAAGAAACCAAAATTTTGGTTATGACGGATTCTTCAAATTCATCGTCCATAGCAGGCGTATTCTTTTTTGCATCCGAAGCGTCAACAAACTGCTTTAGCTTTCTCCACTCTTCAGATGGCATTTCATCGAAATTTAAGGGCGTATTCATCGTATTGAAATATAAAAGTATAATTGTATCATTTTCTAATGGTTAAGATAATTGACTCTTTATGATTAACAGTTACTGTGTTTCTTCTTCCGATTGTTTACTGCCAAAATAGTCATTGTAAATATCTTGCAAATGTACTCGAATCATTTTCCTTGCTCGATTCAACCGAGACTTTACCGTTCCAAGTTCACATTTCGTAATTTCTGCAATTTCTTCGTAACTGAATTCTTCAATATCCCTTAAAATTATCAATTCGCGGTGCGTAGGTGAGATCATCATTAGTGCACCTTGAATCCGTTGGGAAATAGTTGTCTGGTCAATCCGCTCATCCGGCTGAAACGTTTTTTTATCGGCGAATTCCCATGTTTGATTTTCATCCTCGCCCTGTCTCTCTATCGAGACCGCATTTTTTCTCCAGTACCGGTTTAGTTCAGTTTTGGCTAGGTTCGCTGCCATTGTATAAATCCACGTTGTAAACTTTATTGTGGAATTATAATTACTTCTGTAGCGATGCACCCTTACAAAAACTTCTTGAGCAAGGTCATAGCAATCGTCGTAGTTTCCAATAAACCGATAAAGATAGTTGATTACTTTATCCTTGTGTCTGCGCATCAAAACCGTAAAAGCAAGTTCAACACCGGATACAAATTCTGCCATTAATTCTTCGTCTGTGAGATGATTTAGATGCATAGTATCGCTTTTATTAGCTCTTTTACTTTGGCTCATCGTTTTTTGTTCCCTTTTCTTTAGAATATTTTTTAAAAATGTGTGAAAATAGTTACTCAGTGCTCACGCAATTAGCTGCGCTAATGCCAGTGAAATCCGTTCTACAGGGATTAAATTAATATCGAATTGCTTGGGTAATTTGGCAAAATTTGACGAAGGAAGCATGACACTTGTAAAACCGAGTTTCTGAATTTCAGTAAGACGTTGCTCGACTGCCGATACAGGACGAACCTCACCTGTAAGCCCAATCTCACCCATCAGCACCATACTTGGGTCAAGCGGATTGTCGCGCAAAGAACTGACCAAAGCAGCTGCTACACCCAAATCAACACCGGGGTCGTCGAGTGAAACACCTCCGGCAACATTCACAAATACATCGTATTCACCGAATTTCAAGCCAAGACGTTTTTCCAAAACTGCGAGGATCATTTGGAGCCGGCGTAGGTCGAAGCCGGTCGGTGTGCGCTGCGGAACATTATAGTTTGTCGGTGTTACGAGTGCTTGCACTTCCAGAAGGAGCGGTCTTGTTCCTTCTATCGTAGCGATAATCGCAGTGCCTGAATCTTGCTGATTGCGCTGTGCCAGAAAAATCTCAGAAGGATTCGGTACTTGCCGTAAACCCTCTTCTGCCATTTCAAAGATTCCAATTTCATTGGTAGAGCCAAAGCGATTCTTAATAGCACGCAGAATCCGGTAAGAATACGTTTTTTCGCCCTCAAATTGAATAACAGTGTCCACCATGTGCTCCAAAACCTTTGGTCCTGCAATCATTCCTTCCTTGGTAACGTGTCCGACGATGAAAATTGCTGTGCCGGATTGCTTAGCTGCTTGCATGAGCATTGCTGCACATTCACGAACTTGCGAAATACTTCCGGCTGTAGATTCTATTTGCTCGCTGTGAACAGTCTGGATTGAATCTACAATCACAACTTTTGCTTTTGTAGAACGAATAGCATCTAAAATTCTGTTTACGTCGGTTTCAGCCATCAATTGCAGTGTATCGGGAATCCCAATTAATCGTGAAGCCCGAAGTTTTATCTGGAATAATGACTCTTCACCTGTAATGTAAAGCGGTTGCGAATCCTCGATTTGTGAACACATTTGCAGCATCAACGTAGATTTTCCGATGCCTGGGTCACCGCCTACCAAAATCAGCGAACCGGGGGTAATCCCGCCGCCGAGTACACGGTCGAGTTCGTCAATCCCCGTGCGAATCCGTTTTGTTTGCAAACTGTCCACGTCTTTGAGCATCACGATGGATGATGCCTTCCCGGAGCTTTTTTTGCTTGGAGCTTTGTCGGTGATTTCTTCTATAATGCTATCCCATGTACCGCATACATGGCATCTTCCCGCCCAGCCAGACGAGACAGCACCGCACGTTTGACAAACATACCGGGTCTTTACTTTCATCATTTCTCAATAAAAGATAATAAATTAGTATTCTAACTCCGAAACTACGATTTTGTTGTACTCTGTCAAAGAAAGAAGTGTTTTTTGATATGCAGAGTTTTGTGAATACGATGCACTGATTACCACCTGACTGAAAATAGCTAATAAAAAGCTATACGTTAGGGCGGTAAGGATTTGGGAGCCAACGTGGACTCGATCGCAATAATGAGTGTGTATAAGGGAATGTGGAGACAGCAGTGGAGGAAGAAAACATTGGCTCATCATTCGGCTTGATTACCCTCTCCCCACAGCCAACAACTGCAAATACAACACTCACATTCACAATGGAAAACCCTGTGAATATGAATGTAAGAATTATTAACCTGTTCGGAGTAGAAGTACTACCCCCGATTCAATACCAAACCCAAATAGGAATAAATATACTCCATTTGCCGACCGACGGGTTACCAAACGGTGCGTATATAAGTGCTGAGACAAAAATAATTGTTGCGGTAAATATCCATAATTTGGCAAGTAA
>CAZGNO010000130.1:0-7985 GCA_964527785.1 uncultured Chitinophagaceae bacterium | reverse complement strand
AGTTACTAAATTTTAAATCTGATTCTACAAAAAAACTAAGTTTAAACAACTTCTAAGATATAATGTATGTTTAAAGCAATTAGAAATAATATTAAATATAATAAACATTAGAAATATGGATAACTTATCAATCATGGCAATATTCTCGATTGCAACTGGAGCATTATCGCTGATTTGCCTATTCATCTTACATTTTGTAAGCCCTGAATTTAAACCAAGTTGGCGAATGGTTAGCGAATATGCTTTGGGTAAGCATAAGTGGATATTAACTTCTATGTTCGTTTGCTGGGCACTCAGTAATATTTGTTTAGCAATATTTCTTTTGAATATTGTTTCTGGTACTTGGGCAAATATTGCAGCACTGCTTATTATCATTTCAGGCATCGGTGCATTTATGGGCGGTTTGTTTGATGTCAAACACAAACTTCACGGACTTGCCTTTGCATTAGGTATTCCAACTTTTCCAATTGGTGCTTTAATAGTCGCTTACCATTTGTCAAATCACAGTAGTTGGTTATCACACAAAAATCTAATACTCGCTTCCGCACATGGCATTTGGGTTAGTGTTGTACTAATGGGTGTTTCAATGGGTATATTATTTTCAGGGTTAAAAAAAGCAGGTATACCTTTTGGTCCAAATCAAGAGCCGTTAAACGAAATTCCAAAAACTGTTATTGGTATAAATGGCTATGCTAATCGTTTACTTATTTTAATATACTTAGCTTTCAATATTACAATCTCAATAATTTATTTAAACAATTAAAATCAAAAATGCTACAAGTTAAATGATAATTAAAATCGTAGCAGTACTAGCAACAATCATTGCTGTAGCATTAGTGATAGCCATGTTTTTTCTAAGAACAAATACACTATCGTGAGAGACATTGCAATCAATAAACCAAAGAAAGAAATTTTTGATTACATTAAATTATTGAGCAACTAAAAAACTTACAGCAAATGGTTAATGCTTGACCCAAACACAAAACTTGAATACAAAGGAACAGCAGATAGAACAGCCTGTGCAACGCTTTATATTTGATAGCAAAAGTGACAAAACTGGCAGGAGTGAGTACGAAATTAAAAAAGTAGTTGATGGCAAAAAAGTTGAATTCGAACTTCGATTTTTAGCCCCATTTGTTTTTACTGCCAACGGATACATGGCAACAGAACAAGTTACTCCTACTCAAACAAAAATTACGTGGATTTATAACAGTGGAATGAACTGGCCAATGAACTTTATGCTTTTATTTTTAGATATGGATAAATGGATTGGTAATGATGTGGCTGAAAGTTTAGGCAACATTAAACGCAACCTTGAAAAATAATTAACAACAAAAAAGTAAAACAACAAAAAATAAAACATCATGTCATTTCAAGCATACTTAGATACCATCAAATTAAAAACAGGTAAAACACCTGAGGACTTCAAAAAATTAGCAGAGGAAAAGGGGTTGCTGAAAGAAGGAGTAAAAGCCGGCGAAATTATCGCATGGCTAAAAAAAGATTTTGACTTAGGTCATGGTCATTCAATGGCTCTCTATGGCACTTTTAAAGCAAGTAAGGAAGCCAAAACCCTGGTGGAAGATAGCATCACAAAACATTTTTCGGGAGCAAAATCAAATTGGCGTTCACACTTTGATGAGTTAATGAAAAAGATAAATGCTTTTGGCAATGATGTTTCCATTGCACCAACGAGCAGCTATTTAAGTGTACTAAGAGGTGAAAGAAAAATGGCAGTCATTCAAATCACAGGCGCCCGAATGGACATTGGAATAAAATTAAAAGATGAAAAAGCAACAGCACGATTTGAAACCGCAGGTGCATGGAATGCAATGATGACACATCGTGTAAAAATTTCAGACCCAAAACAACTTGACAAAGAATTACTCACTTGGCTTTACAATGCTTACGAACAAAATGCCCCGAAACAATAATTCTCTCAGTATGAAAAATGCGATCAATAATGACATTGTTTTCAGGATTGCAATCACTGAAAATGAATTTGACGAAGGACGTAACTTATTTCAGCAGTATGTTAATTCTCTTGACATTGACTTGTCATTTCAAGATTTTACTAACGAACTTAAAACAATTGAGAAGCAATACAACAAGCCAAAAGGGGCATTGCTAATTGCTTACAAAAATGAAGTTGCTGTTGGTTGCGTAGCTATTCGTGACATAGATAATGAAACTGCTGAACTAAAGCGAATGTATGTTCAAGCAGATTTTCGAATGTATAAAATCGGAATGAGCTTACTGCAACAAGTTATTGAAATTGCAAGAGAACTTAACTACAATAAAATCCGCCTTGACACTTTGCCAAGTATGACAAGAGCACATGACCTTTATCGCTCATTTGGCTTTTACAATATAGAGCCCTATTACTTTAATCCAATTCCAGGAACAGTATTCATGGAAAAGAAAATAACATAAAAGTTAAATACACAACTACAAAAAATTAAATTTATAAAAAACCAATTTACGGCTGAATGTCCGTTTCGGGATTTCATAGAGGGATTATTTTTCAGATTTATGTTTAAAAAATATTTTATAAAAAACTTAGGCAGTTAAATAGTTTCACTTGTATTTACAACCAAAGTATAGAACACATTACAAAAAGAACAGTATGAGAAGAGACGTATTTCAGGCAATTGCCGACCCAACACGAAGAGCCATTTTGACGTTAATTGCACTGCAGGCAATGACGCCAAATGCTTTGGCAGAACATTTTAATACAAGCAGGCAAGCGGTGTCCAAGCATATTAAAATTCTTTCTGAATGTCAGTTGATAAAACAGGAACAAACAGGGAGGGAAATTTATTATCACTTGGAGGTAAGTAAAATGAAAGAAGTTGCAGATTGGCTTGAGCCATTCCGTCAAATGTGGGAAGACAGATTTAATCAATTAGACACTATTTTAAACAATTTGATGAACAACAATGCCCAGTAACAACAAAACACAAGTCATTGCCGAAAAAGGCAAACAGGAGCTTTTTATCTTCAGAGAATTTGATGCTCCGAGAGAACTGGTATTTAGAGCGTTTAGCGAACCTGAATTACTCATTCAATGGTTAGGACCGCATAGTACCAAAATGGAAATTGAAACATTTGACAACAGAACCGGTGGTTCCTATCGCTTCATTCATTCAGACTGCAATGGAAGCGGTGAATATGGATTCAACGGTGTTATGCACGAGGTAAGAGAGCCGGAAAGAATAATCAGGACATTTGAGTTCGAGGGACTTCCCGAACGCGGACACGTGGTATTGGATTTCCTAACGCTTCATGTCTTGCCCGGCAACAGAACAAAGCTTTCGATTCAATCCGTTTTCAAGTCCGTTGAAGACCGTGACGGGATGGTACAATCTGGAATGGAACGAGGAGTGAATGAAGGGTTTGATAAACTGGATGATCTATTAATTACTTCTGTATAAACTATACTACATTGAACTCTATGAAAACACAATTCACAAAAGATATACCGAACAAAAAAATGACGGTTGTACGAGAATTCAATGCCCCTCTCGAAAATGTCTGGAATGCTTGGACACAAAGCGAACTCTTAGACCAGTGGTGGGCTCCAAAACCGTGGAAAGCAAAAACCAAATCAATGGATTTTAAAGAGGGTGGTACATGGTTCTACGCTATGATAGGTCCTGATGGAACGGAAATATGGGCACTTGTTGATTTTCTTACAATAATTAACCACAAAATGTATGAAGCTGTTGATGCTTTCAGTGATAAAAATGGAAATAAAAATTCAGAATTTCCAAATATGAACTGGAAAAATGATTTTACAGCTACTGCAGCAGGAACTAAAGTTCGCATTGAAATTAGTTTTAAAAGCGAGGATGACCTCAGGAAAATAATTGAAATGGGGTTTGTCGAAGGATTCACAGCTGCTCATGGTAATTTGGACGAAGTGCTTGCTGCTATGTAATACCGCATTAGTGAGGTTTCTTATACTTTTAATAGCTATAAAACTAGTTTTAGGTCGGTCGGTTGTTTACCGACTTGTAGTGATATGTGGTATTTTTTCGTAGAGATAGGGCATTGCCTATCTCCCTCACGTTGCTGATGAAATTGTTCTATTGGTATCGGTTTATTACCTGCACAATCTGAGATAGGGCAATGCCCTATCTCTACAGGACAATACATTATTTATTATGAGTATCAAACCAAATTATCAACAATTAAAAAAATAAAAAATGAATAATTTACAATTTGACTTTAGGGTTGACAAGTCAACCAAAACTGTTTTCATAGATAGAGAATTTAATGCGGAACTTTCACTTGTATGGGACGCATTTACCAAACGAGAAATTCTTGACCAATGGTGGGCTCCTAAACCTTACTTGTCGAAAACTATAAGAATGGATTTTAGAGAAGGTGGGCGAAGATTTTATGCAATGACAAGTTCAGAGGGAGTGGAAATAGGTTGGCAAATACAAGACTACACTTCAATAAGCCCGAAAACCAACTTTAAATTTTTAAGTGCTTTTGCCGACAAAGACGAAAATCCCTTTTTACCAGGTTCTAATTGGGATTTGAATTTTAGTGAGCAAATTGGAACATCCAAAGTAAGTATAACTATTTACAATGATTCTCTTGAACGTATGGAAAAGATGATTGAAATGGGCTTCAAAGAAGGATTTACTGCGACATTAAATGAGTTAGAAACTTTACTGTCACATTTAAATAAATAACGCAATGAAAAATTATGGACTTAAAATTTTGGTTGCATTAATAATAGTTAATGTAATGGGTTGTGGAAATTCTCAGCAGAATTCAAACAATAAAAGTAAAATTGATTCAACAGCTAATCAAACTTTAACAAACAAAACTAATATGATTAAACAAAAAATAACCCCTTGCCTTTGGGTTGAGACAAAAGATGCAAAAGCAGTAGCGGATTACTATTTATCAATATTTAAAGACGGTAATTTGAAAGACCATCGCAAATATAAAAATCCATCAGAAGCAGGTGGAGGAGACTTTGAAACAGCCATTATCGAAATTGCAGATATGGAATTAAGCATTTTGGCTGCCGGTCCATTTTTCAAATTTAATGAATCGGTTTCGTTTGTCATTAACTGCAAAGACCAAGCAGAGGTTGATTATTATTGGGCTGCATTGACTGCTAATGGTGGCGCAGAAAGTTCCTGTGGCTGGTGTAAAGACAAATATGGTTTATCGTGGCAAGTAGTTCCCGTTGAATATTTTACCCTTATTAACAGCGATGACCCAAAAATTAGAGATAAGGCAATGAAAAATACATTGAAACAGAAAAAATTGATTTTATCAGAACTCAAATAAGAATTAAAAAAATATTTTAAATACTAATAATAAAATATATACGATTGCGCAAATTAATCCACACATCAACTTCAACGGAAATGCCGAAGAAGCATTTAATTTTTACAAATCTGTGTTTGGCGGAGAGTTCTCAAAAATTATCCGATTCAAAGACATTGCAAGTGAGGAATTCCCAATATAGGATAAAGATGCTCATAAAATAATGCACATTGCATTGCCTATTGGGCAAAACCTTTTGTTTGCAAATGATATTCCGGAAATTATGGGGCAAGTAAATGAAAACGAAAATCGAAGTAAAATTGCAATTACTACTGAAAGTAAAGAAGATGCTTACAAGCTATTTAATGGTCTTTCAGCAGGCGGGCAAATTGAAATGCATATTAACGAAAATCCGGATGGTACTTATTTTGCTATGTTTAGAGATAAATTCGGTATTGAATGGATGGTCTAGTTTGACCCAAAAAAATAACGTATAAATCTAGCCAAGGAAAAACAACGAACGCCTAACAGAGGTTTGGTAAAAGTGGCGGTTCAGTGCTTCGTAAAAACATTTGTGCGAGTCCGAACAGTAGTGCTTCGTATGAACATTTGTGGTCAAAACCGCCACCTTCGCCAAGCCGCAAACCGTTATAAATTTTGTAGAGATAGGGCATTGCCCTATCTTCGATGTGCGGATGAATACAACCGGCATTCATTCTAAATGAGTTTATAGAATGGTAGTTGTAGCAGCTACCTCGACTTATGGTTAAGGGATATCATTATGAATTCTCAACCAAAGGAGAATTTGTTATCAACAATCAAAATTCAAAAAAAACATGAGAAAAATAACAGTCATATCAATGATTACATTAGATGGAGTAATGCAAGCTCCGGGTGGAGCAAAAGAAGATAGTTCAGAAGGTTTCAAATATGGCGGTTGGGTTGCTCCGTATCGTGACGAAGTTGGGGCTAAAGTGGTTCAAAAAGAGCTGCAAGAACATACAGATTATCTTTTAGGCAGAAAAACATTTGAAATTTGGGCAACCTACTGGCCTCACCATGCAGACTTTTGGCCCGGCATCAATGAGGGAACAAAATACGTTATGTCCAAAACCATGAAAAAATCAGACTGGAAGAATTCTGTATTCATTGAAGACTTGGCAGATATCAAAAAACTCAAAAATTCAGAAGGTCTCGACATTCAAGTTTGGGGTAGCAGTAAACTTATTCAGTTGTTACTTGAGAATGATTTAGTGGATGAACTCCGGCTCAAAATTTACCCCTTGACTCTCGGCGAAGGAAAAAAACTGTTTGACAAGGGCACGATTCCGGCAGCATTTACATTAACAGAGAGTTTGGTTACGTCCAGTGGAGTGATTATTGCCTACTACAAGCGAGCCGGAGAAGTCAATACAGGTTCAGTTGGAGTATAAAGGCGGAAGCAACTCTAACGCCAAACTATAGTGCATTGAATATTTATACAATACACAGTTCTATAGCGGTGGGTATGCAAATCCACCGCTACAGAACAACTATATAACTAAATTAAGGAACGAAACTATGACTTCTCAACAAATGACAATCTGCTTATGGTTCGATGACCAAGCGGAAGAAGCTGTGAAGTTTTACACTTCAATTTTCAAAAATTCTAAAATTGGAGCTATAAGCCGTTATGGGAATGAGGGATTTGAATTCCACAGACGACCGGAAGGTTCGGTAATGACGGTAAATTTCAAATTGAACGATATGAATTTTATTGCATTAAACGGCGGTCCGGTTTTTGAATTCAATGAATCAATGTCAATAATGGTCAGCTGCAAGGACCAGCAAGAAATTGACTATTATTGGACTGAACTTACCAAAGGTGGCAAGGAAAGTCAATGCGGTTGGCTGAAAGACAAATTTGGTGTTTCCTGGCAAATAGTTCCGGCAAATATGGACATCATTCTATCTGACACTGATACGGAAAGAGTACAAAGGGTAACGCACGAGGTCTTTAAAATGAGAAAACTTGATATGAATAAACTTATGGAAGTATATAACGCTTAAAAACTATGGAAACAATTACAATAGAACATGATATAAAAGTATTTTTTGTACAGGCAACAACATTTCCTGAAGGTGTTATCGGTGCGTACGACAAATTGCATTCACTCATTACCGATAAAAGTGAGCGGAAGTATTTCGGAATTTCGCATCCGAACGAAAAAGGAGTAATTATTTACAAAGCTGCCGCAGAAGAACTTGAAGAAGGAGAAGCAAAGAAATACGGATGTGACACTTTCACTATTAAAAAGGGAAATTATATCTTTATTGACATTAAGAATCACATGGAAGATGGAGCAAATATCGGGAACGCCTTTCATAAACTATTAAAAAACCCTGATATAGACCCGCAAGGATATTGCTTGGAATGGTATCTGAACTATACTGACCCTGATGTGAGGTGTATGGTGGGATTAAAGTGATTTTCTAATCTTATGTTAAGTAGTAGGGCAGAATAATTTTAATTTAATATTTCCTGTCATTCTGAACGCTGGTGAAGAATCTCCGTATACTGCTTAAAACTTTTATATGTATTGCTTTATGGAGATTCTTCGGTCTAAGAACCCCTGTAAATGACATCTCTTACATAGCCCGTCATTCTGAGTGCAACGAAGAATCTCCGTATGCACATCCGTCCCGCAGAT
>CAZGNO010000129.1:0-8058 GCA_964527785.1 uncultured Chitinophagaceae bacterium | reverse complement strand
CTTATCACACCACCAGTATCGTTCAGTACAACACGTGTACTACCTAAATGATCAATAATCTTAAATTCTTGTGTAGAATCAGGGCGGGTAGTAATGAGAGCAGAAGCTCCATTACCATAAGTTAAATATTCCGTTGGGTAGAAATGTACCCTATGTCCCGTATTCATGCAAACATCAGTAACATCTGTTTCACGACCGTTATAAACTGCAAGCTGCTGTTTATTACCACCAAGTAGATAATACGTCCATAAGTGAGTTCTATCTACACCTAATCCATCTAATGGGGCTACAGTATTACGTTTACTCTCACGCTCGCCGCTTGTGCTGAACCTATATTCCCATTGCCACTGAGGAGCTGCTACTGTATCCATACGGCATTCTATTGATGCACCACCCCATAAACTATGACCGAACTTTTTCAACAAACCGTTATAACTATATTTGAATACATCCCGTTTTATTCCTGTGTAATCGTAATGCTTTTCATCAAATCGTTCTTGACGAACACGAAGTGCGCCGTCACCAGTATATTTATAATTTGTTTCCCGTATTAGTTCGAAAGCCAGTGTATCACGTACCCGTATCTGAGTCAGTTGATTATTGCCATTACCATACACATATGGGATTGTATCTGTCTCTGAGGTTCTATATATTCGCTCCTCACGTCTATTGCCGACACTATCATAAATATACCCATGAGGGGTATGATTACTGCTGCTGCCCCAGCTGATTAAACGGCTCAAATTATCATACGTATAACCAAACGACATCAGGTCTTCACCCAACTGGCGCGTATATTGGTGTATAATATTACCTGTCGGTTCAAACTGCATACCTTGGGTAAATATTGTTGTTCCTAAATGTTTCACTTCCATAGAATCCAGCCATTTACGACCGTTATATTTATATGTTTCCACAACTTGCGGCTTTACTAAAACCGTAGAGTCAACCAAACCACGCTTATCATAACGGTAAACAATCGAAACACTTGTATCATGAGGTCTGGCAGACGGTGTCGGGTAGGCAGGACTTGTAAGACCCAGCCCAGTTCCCGAACTGTCAAGTTTCGTCCAAACACTGTCTATACGACCGTTCCAGTCGTAACCGTACCATGTTGTATGCTTATGTAAACCGTCAGCAGTCATTATCCGTATTACCTGATTCGCCGAATTATACGTATAATAGACAGCATCAAAGCCGATATTATCGGTAAATCGCATCAATGCCTCAACCCGTCCCCGTTCGTCATAGCTCATCGTTACATAGTGGAACGGTTCGTTCGCACGGTCTCTGTACGCGACTGCTACCTCATGACCTTTCATATTGCGAACCGCTCCAGTTGGGCTTAATGAGTTCCATACATTTGTCAAACTCGAAGGGGTATAATGCTCCCATACGGCACCAGCTCGGGTTGGAAGTGTATCGTAATGAATTACAATCCGCACATTATAGGGTTTCGTCGCAACATTCTCGAAGTTTGTACTGTCACTCATGAGTAATGTATCTGCTCCCGGCGTGGTCAGAGTCTGCTTGAATGTCAAGCCGGAATAAACATAATCCTCATCGGAATAAGTTTGCGAAGGCATACAAAGTGAAGTTGTTGTATTAGCTGCAACATACGGTACAGAAAGCAGGGTTGTATCCCATAGTGTTTTATTCGCCGTTAGAATTGCAGAGTTGTCGTTGTCATGGAGCTTGTTCGGGTCTAATACATCCGACCATCGGTGGAGATTCGGCAGGGTATCATGAGTAATACTTCCCAACCGTGCTTCTCCAACAACAGTAATTCTATTCATATCATCATACTGGTGGAACGTCAATTTACCCAAAGAATCCTGTTCGTTGGTTTGTGTAAAACGTGTATTACCAACTGCATCGTAAGCATAAGAGAGGATACCTAAATCGAGCTGTTTCTTATATTTCACACGTCCGAAGTCGTCATAGTAATAATTTGTGATTTGACCTTGAGGGTTCTTTACTTTCGTTAAACGGTTGAGAATATCGTAATCATAACGAGTAATGAGATGAAGTCCCCCAGAATCAGTGACTTCACGCCGCATCCGTCCGAGGGCATCACTGTATTGGGTAAACTTAATTCCGTTTTCATTTCTTACTGATTTCATTGAACAGAAACCGTAAAAGTCTTGGTCGAGGGGGGAAATTCCAAATTTCAACGATGTTCCAATATCATAGATTGTTGTAACTTTCGTCGCTGATGTATCACCAAAAACAATCACACTATCGGGATTATCTACTTGAGTTACACGACCAAAATGATCATAGTTTATTCGTGATATATAGCCAATTTGGTCAATTGATTTAATTGGTTTTCCATAACCGTCATTCACAAAACTTACAGTTTCTTTTACATTATAGGTAGGGTTGCCGCGATACATCGTATTTTCGGTCACACTATTATCAGCTGATATAAGACTTGAACTTAACGACACACGCCGATTATCACTAGCCGACCAGCTGCTTGCCATCTTACTGAAAGTATGAAGCGTATCATCTACTTTAGCATAGGCATACGTACGACCTTTCCCATAATAATCACCATGTGTAAATTTCAGTGTAAAGTCACTTAAATCAATATCATCTTTGAATACACCATACAGTTTTATCTGTGGCATTACATCATCACCAGTATTATGAAAATATCCCGCAAGATAGCCAACAGACGGCTCAAGAAAGACATTAAGATCTACATTTCCCGATGCTATGGCACTAGTCAACCCAGAAGATAATTTAACACGGATTTTCATGCCTGCTCTGGAAACTACTCCTGTATCCGATAGAATTTCCGAAGATGTATCTGTAAAAGCACTATCACAGTTAAAATTAACATACTTGTACACTACTTGTGAATCTGCGAAAGAAGGGAAATGCGACAGGACTCTTCTTCCTTGTAAAAAAAGTGAGAAACAAGGGTCAATTTGTGTCGGTGAGATTTCCAAGACTGCACTGTCCAAACTAACTATATTACTATTACTTAGACGAAACGGAATTGCTCCATAATAAAGTGTATCCCAAATATTAGGATCACCAACTGCAGTCCACCCACAATAAGTAGTAAGAGGTATAGCACCTCCTTTTTGTTGGCTATCTTCGCCACCCCCATAGATTGTATATAATGCTTCAGCATGAAGATTTGTATAATCTTCTGAAGTTTTAGTTTCGGTACGGTACTCCCAGCCTCCAGTACAGTTAACAGTGTCTGTTTTGCGACGCTGTTGTTGCCTCCGTTCTATAATAGTAAAACCATTCTCTCGAACCGGACGCATTGTGTGTTCATATTCAATGAGATTTGATTTAGAATTATAGTCATAAGGGTAGGATATTTTTAATAATCGTCCAAGTCCATCGTATCTTGCAGAAGTCAACCATCCATTCGGATCAATTACTCCGCTATGAAGACCGTAATACGTTCGTTCGAAAAGTGAGGGTAGTATCATAGTATCTATACCACTGTGCCCAGGAAGATAACGACGTATTCTCTGTGCGGTTGCCAGCGGTTCATGCCACCATAAAACATGTTCGCCACCGTGCAAAACTCCAATTGAGTCGGTATTATCATTATATTTGATTTTCCCTATCGGCAAACTATTACTATTGAAACTACATTGCCAAGAAGTTGGTATTTCTTGATAATCATAACGGAAATCAGACAATGCCCCATTTGTATTTTTCATTGAAGACGGTAATTGTACACGGGTGTCCTCATAGATTGAATGAGATTTTATATAATTCTTACCGCCCAAACCAAAAACTGTATCTTCAATTACAAGTATCCTGTCAATGATATCGGAAGTGTTATGTTTGTCCAGCGAAGCAAACTTCTTCGCTGATCCTTGTAAGATTTTTCCTTTTGTTGAAGGATAATTTGCACTGTCTCCGTCAGTGATGAATGTTGATTTTTCTAAATATGCTGCCGGATAATAAGAATAAACAGTATCTATATTTGTAGCATCATCAAATGAAACTATCACTCTCGGATCGGAATCTTCTAAGCAATCCTCCCATGATTTTGTGAATGAAGAGTCGGTTCTTTTTAATTCGTAATAGTTATGCAAACTTTGATACTTATCCCAGTTATGAACAATATAAAAACTTTGTAACGAATCAGGAAACACTTGGTAATTCGTAGTTTTTCGGTACAATAGCGAAGTAATAGTATCAGGTCGCCATACATTTTCATATTCACGAACAACGCCGAATCCGTAATATTTTTTTGCAAGGGACATCTTGTAGTGTACCATTGTATCCACTTCATATTCAAAAGTTGAATATGCACGACGAATTGTGTCTGTAGGTGTGTATTCCGTGATTGTTCTTGAAACTGGCTTTCGCAGATTAATATTAACCGTATCACCTATAGATTTGTGAAGCCAATCATACACTGTTTGCGTTTTTGTTCTAATACTATCTGAGCCTTCTGTAGTTTCAGTTAGATCAGTAAACGTCAATCCTGGGATAAATTCATAAATTCCGGGTGTTTCAAAATTATTTCGTTTGTATTTCGAAGTGGAGTATGTTTTCTGATTAGTCCTATTATCAGTTGTTGTAAAAATGGAGACCCATCCCTCTGAAGCAGACATATCAATAGCTGTAGCCGTATCTGCTGCAAAATACTTAAACTCTTTTGTAAGAATAGGTTCATCTGCATAGTCCATTTTAATCATCTTTTTAGCTACATCAGAGAGTTGATAAGCATCTTTCGCTGAGAATTGTGGTTGATAAATTGTTGTGTCACCTCGAAAATATGAAATTAGGGTATAGGACATAGGCTCATTATACCGGGACATTCGCTTGGTTTTCGTTATAATAGTTGGTGTATATTGATCTGGAGCGCACGTAGTACCACCCAAGTAATACTTGTATGGCCAGCCAAATCCTGAATAATTTCTACGTCTAATAGAATAGTCGAATGAAATTTGTCTTCCAACAGGGTCAATAATTTTCTTTATCATTGGTAAACTCGTAGGTAACCAAGTTCCGCTTATCAGCATAGATGAAATATTGAAGTCAGATGTAGGCTTTCGCAATACAGTATCGAATACAATATCAATATTTTTTCCAAACGATTCGATCCTTGCCAACATTTCACTAAACGTAAATTTATGACCATAGAAGTCAGTAATGCGTTTACGACCTTTTAGAATTTGACTGTAGTCACCTGTAAGTCCAATGTTTTTATCATCATAATTGAATTCTATCAAATCTCTTTTTTCAGAACGAATCTTATCCAAGTAAAAGATAGTATGTTGTGCGTTAATACGTCCATACCAATCACCTACAGTTTCATCACCTGCGTAAAATTGTTCTCCATAAGGGGCAACATCTTCTCGAAATATATACTCAAGACCATCACCAGGGTAGTAGTGAACTAGTCGAGGCATTTGTTTGGCTTCCGTTACAAAATTAACGTTATTCAGCTCAACGATTTTATCAATCAAAGACTGTTGTCTGGTTTCAACTAGTTCAACATAAGCAAACCCTTTGGTGTTTGTTCCTTTTTCAAAGTACATCCCTGAATAAAAAAGGGGATAATTATGTTGACCAAAAGCTGTATCCGCGTGATTGCAAAGTTCAAGAACGCTTCCGTCTGCCCTCAGAAGTTTAATTATATCAACATCGTTTTGAGCATTAGTACCGCTACCCTGACCGTGAAAATTAAAGTTTTTCATTCTATTACAAAAATCATAGCCGTCAACCAACCACACAGGTGGTTCATAGGGTCCATTATTAATTGTTGAATAGTAACTAACTATATCTTTTGGAGGACATATTGGTTCTGTATTTTGAGATATGGTTTGTACTGCAAATCCATTCAAACCAATAATCCATAGAGGTCTGTTTTGACTTGTTTTTGACCACCCTTGGTTATCACAGTTGCCTTCAATACCGTAAGCTTGGAATAATTGAAACGATGTAAACGCAACCGAGCCGCAATAATTCAGCGATACGTCCATCGGATAGCCATGAAGATTAAAAGATGAAATCGGATAAGTATAATTAACATTCCCGTTGCTTTTATTGAGTACTAAATTTCCATCCATACTCAAGGACTTTCCTTTCATAAAACCACGCTCGTCATACTGATCTGCTGCCTCTTGTAGTTCAAAGGTTTTGTCGTTAAATTGTGCCGTTGCATTTTGAATACAAATAAATAATTGTAATAGCAGCACGATAACTGTACTTGTTTTAATGAGCTGGTTCAAGTGTATTTTATTCATAGTGATTTTATTTATTAATTAGTGAACAATAAGTAGTGGATATGAGCCGACAGCACCCTTCTGTGAACTGACAGTAAATACATAAAATCCCGTCGAAAGAGTAGAAACATCCATTGAGAAAACAATGTCTTCTCCCGATGAAGTAAGCTGCTGTGTGCATACCAATACTCCTGTTTCAGTGAGGACTTTTACTGAGTACGTCCCTTTTTCCAATTGATGTCCTATTATGGTCGTTACATTAACTGATGGATTTGGATAAACTTTGAATTCAGGTTTTTGAGATGGTTCAGGATTTACACCCACTAATGTTTCTTGTAATATTGAATCATTCTGTTCAGTGGTATCTACTATAACAGGCAATACAACCGGAGTAATAAAATAACTCAACCGACCTGAAAAATCACGTCTCGACGGTGATGTGAAATGTTGTTGTTTTTTTAGCTTCATAGCAGTAATTGGTGAAAGCTGCATACTGTCGATTGTGTAGAATGGTAATGATTGAATAGTATCCAATCCCTTTCTCCCGAATACAGTAAATGAAGCCGTTGTATCTCTTTTGGTTGAACTTGTATCGGTTTTCCCCCACAACATTGATACAATGTCATAGATGTTATCACAGGTATTGAGTTTTACAAACGATACAGAGCCACGTAAACCAATAAATGCCGGATACTGAATTACACTGTATATTACTTTATGAGAATCTGCTATAATTCCACCAACAGTGTCTTTACATATTGTATCTTCTACAATTAACGACTTTCCCCACAAAATGTACTTTGGTAACATTGGCGTACCTCGCCATGCAATTTTTGCGCTCTTTGCCACTGATGCTATAACCGTATCATCATAACAATCCGTGTTTAGTTTACCAATAAACATTACTTTGTAAACAGTATCATTGCTACGTACAAAACTTGGATGAGAAGCCTGAACTACTATAGCACCTAAAGTCATACTTGCTATACAGATTACAAATATTCCAATTAAAGAAGCGAGCTGGTTTTTATTATATTTTTTTTTCATATTGATTATTTATTTTAGTAGATAAGGGTGTGGAATAAAGGTTAGTCTTGATGCCATGCGTCAAGTGGATCTCTACCGCAGCTACGGAAACATTGCATCGGAGGGGTGGGTGTGGGACAATTTGTAGTATCCTTCATGGGAATATAACTGATGTTTTTGCCACAATCTCCCACTGCTGCCTTAAAATATGTATCACAACATTCAGCACTCGGACAACTTGTATAAGATGCTGTATCAGATGTTATCTGGCTTTTTTGCCAACAAGCTGGACGACGAACTCTCCAATATGCAGGTGCATCACCACTACCATAGGGAGGTAATGTTACAATCTCATCGTAAATCATCCGGGAAAGAGCACGGTCAATTTTAGTGTTATCAGACAAACCGCTACAATTTGTACCGCTCATTTTATAATTGGTTATGAAAACATTAGTGAAACCTTTACAAGTTCTTTTGTAATATTGAATTTTTACTGCACAACCACCAACAGTTGTATCAATATCAACACTTACGTCATAGGGTCCCTCTAGTGTTCCGCTTCCGGCGCAGTCATCGCATTGTAATGTAGGAGGTGGTTGCGAAAAAGCGGTGCTATATAAGCACAAGATTTGGATAATTAAATATCCATTTAGCAGAAATTTTGAGAGCATAATTAGACTCCATAGATTTGATGAAAATTTATAATCAGTGTATTAAAAATTACTATTGGCAAAATTACATGAAAAAAGCTTATGCCCATTACTTATTGAAGTTGTTTAAACTTAGTTTTTTTGTAGAATCAGATTTAAAATTTAGT
>CAZGNO010000128.1:0-8075 GCA_964527785.1 uncultured Chitinophagaceae bacterium | reverse complement strand
TTTTTTATGTCATTGTATTATTTTGTAGGCGGCTCGGCGACTATCTGGAACTCAGCATGACATATTTGTTTCTTTTTTAATTAGGTTACGTCACCCTGAGCTCGCCCGGAAGGGTTCAATTACTTGCCAAATTTGGTTAACGAATACGAAAAAACTACGTAAACACACTTGTGCTATAATAAATTGGCAATGCCAATCAATTAAACTGTACTACGTGCAGTGACAAAATAAATCTTACTAATCAAATCATGTTATATTGAGTTCACGGCAGTCGCCTCCGGCTATAAAATAATACAAAGGCGTAATCCAATGATTGTAGTATGTTCTTCTTGCCCCATAAGGACAACATCCCAATACAAACCGTTCTCTAATAGTCAAAAAACTCCGTCAGGAGTGACATATGGCTTTATTATGCCGCTCCTATGGAGCTTGAATAGTTTTGGTTGTTTTCTTACTATTACTATGTATCCCCTCTGGGGAATGTAATGCCCTTATATATAGAATGTTCACTCCACCTTCGGAGACTCCAGCAGCACCAAACCCTCCGTCTTCTGTATCTGATAATTCAATTCCCACTCAGTTTTGAAAAGGGCTACGGGACGGTTTTGGTCGTCGTAGGCGATGGGAATCGCTGAGGCAGGCATTATATTCCCGCCAATCCACCGTGTACGGGTGAAGGGAAGTCGCTCCAAAATAACAAGTTCATTGTATTCCGATTCCATACGCGACTGAAAGACTTGTAATTGAAGTTCACCGACGGCAGCCACAAGTGGGGTAGGGCTGCGCTGTGCATCTTGAAAAATCTGAATGACACCTTCTTCGCCAAGCTGGTCTATTCCCTTACGGAAACTTTTTGAATATGAACCGGACTTCGGAAGCACCCGTGCAAATATCTCCGGTGCAAAACGCGGAAACTGCGGAATTGAAAAATCTTCGCCTGTAGTGAGCGCATCGCCCACACGGAACGTACCCGGATTAGAAAGCCCGATAACGTCTCCGGGATATGCTTCGTCAATAATATCGCGGTCTTGTCCGAATATCTGGAATGGATAATTGAGCTTTACCTCCTTGCCGGAACGCGGGTGTCTCACCGTCATACCGCGCTCGAATTTACCGGATACTATGCGGAAAAACGAGATACGGTCACGGTGCGATTTATTCATATTGGCTTGCATCTTGTACATAAACCCCGAAAAAACATCGCTGTCAGGTTCAATCAAACCGGCTGATGTGTGCATTCCTTGTGGTTCGGGTGCGAGAGTAATCAAATGTTGGAGGAAGTTTTCGACACCAAAATTAGTAATAGCACTGCCAAAAAACACGGGTGTGATTTTTTCATTCAAGAAATCTTCGCGGTTGAAGTGGGGCAGCACCACCTCCACCATTTCCAAATCTTCGACAAGCCGTGCATGGAAATTAGCTCCGAGAGAGGCACGGATATGTTCGTCGTTAATGTCAGAAATGGTAACAGGTGCTTTATAAGCATTCCCAACTGTTCGCTCAAAGGAATGAAACTGTTTGGATTCACGCTCATACACACCACGAAAATCCGGTCCGTCACCGACAGGGAATGTAAGCGGGACAGGGACTATACCCAGAACCTTTTCAACATTATCCATCAATTCAAACGGACTGAGAGCGGGTCTATCCATTTTATTGATGAAGGTAATAATAGGGATTCCACGGTCACGGCACACCTTGAACAGTTTTACTGTTTGTTCCTCAACTCCTTTACCTGCATCCAAAAGCATAATCGCACAATCTACAGCCATGAGAGTCCTATAAGTATCCTCCGAGAAGTCCTGGTGACCGGGAGTGTCGAGAATATTAAGCAGTACCCCGTCGTATTCAACACGCATAGCACTCGACGATACGGAGATACCGCGTTGCTGTTCGATTGCCATCCAATCGGAGGTAGTAGAACTGTGTTTACCTCCCGTAACAGCACCCGCTTTGCGGATAGCCCCTGAATAGAGCAGCAGTTTTTCGGTAAGGGTCGTTTTTCCGGCATCGGGATGGGAGATAATTGCAAGTGTTCGCCGACGGGTAATTTCAGTTGTTAGGGACATTTTTGCTATATGAGTGAATCGTTGTTGGAATGTTGAGTAGTATAGAGGCGTTACCTTTAGCTTTGTTGTTTAAGCCCGTTGGGCTTGCCTGTTTATTTAAGAAAGGGTAGGTTCGAGTTAAGAAGCAATATTCACCCTTTGCTTACCCACGAAACACCTTTGCCGGTAACCTGTTTTACACGTTCTGAAAGCTGTCCGATATGATGCTGGAGGTGACGCAAATTATAAATATGCAATTGAAATTTGTTGAATGAAATCCAATTGAAGCCGCTGGGTCCATCGAACGGAACTTCATCGAACGCTACATCAAGTCGGGCAATGATAAAATCATGAAATTCGAGAAGCTCCTCTTTTGTATACGGGATATTTTGGTCTGGGTCATAGTCAGGTGCGCTTTCCCATTTGCTGAGAGCGTGGTACAACGGACGGCATTTATCCCACAAAACGCTTTTTTCCATGCTCGGAGATAAATACAATGCAGCAAAGAAAAGTGCGTGATAGGATAAATGCCAAAAACGGTTGCCATAGCTTGAATCATTCCAAACTTCATCAGGACAAGTGGTTATAGATTTTTTAAGCATCGAAAGTGCACCCATATACTGTGAGCGAAATGAGGAGGATATGTATTCCATGACTTTTGCCTTCTGATATATTTATAATAAAATTGGTATGATATTCTCATTCACAATAGCAAAAATACGCATAATCGTCAATTATTATCCATTTTATAACCCTTTACCGGTCGGTATCGGTGATACAAAACAGCTAAAAAGAGCAGGAAATTGAAAATACATACTGTCCGGTTCTCAATTCACATTTATAGTTTATGTTCACAGTCAATAACTTATAATAAAACGTGTAATTAATAATTGGCAACCGATTACACTCTTTTTCAGCTCTGTGCGTATATTTGCAGTAGAATAGCTAAAATACTAATTCAAAACCCGAATGGAAAATATCGAAAATAAAGACGCACAGATTGAACGCAAGCCATTGTGGAAGCGCCTCGTTTTTTTCATCGGGCGATTTGTTCGGCGAACTGTTATCGGTATTCTCCTGTTTATTGTGTTTATCAGTGTCAGTGTTATATTGGTTACTCAAACAGAGAGTTTTCGTAGATGGGCTACTCCGTTTTTGCAGGATTTTCTGAATGACCAGCTGCAAGGTCGTGTTGAATTCTCGGATGTGGGGATTAATCTGCTACGAGGGTTGATTCTGCGCGATGTGCGATTGATGGCAGATGGTGATACAGTTCTCGTTACCCGTGAAATTTCAATTGGCTATGACTTGGAGAGGTTCTTAAACAAGCAAATCTACGTTACACATCTCACTCTCGAAAGCCCTCGCATTAAGATTCTGCGCAATAAAGACAGCAGTTGGAATGTAGAACATATCGCCAAACCTCCAAGCGACACAACACCTGCCAAACCGTTTGATTATTTGATTCATGCCTACGATATTTCTATCCGTAATGCAACCTTTATTATGGAGGATTCCCTTGCACCTATTGCCAGAAGCGGTACTCTGGATTTTGGTCACCTCCATTTATGGAATGTGAATGTAAATCTATCGGCAGATGCTGATATTCCCAAAAACAATTATAGTCTTTTTCTCAAAAACTGTGCTTTCGAGGAACGTGAAGGGTTCTCGTTGAAGAATTTATCCATAGAAGCACTTGCAAATAAGCAGGGTGTCGAAGTAAAAAATATGCACTTTGACACACCAAAAACACAATTGGAATTGCAAGCTAAGATTGATTCTCTTAATATATTTGAAGGAATTACTTCAAGTAAGTTTTCTGCGGCTCCGATTACCCTCGACCTCAATGCAGATTCGCTTGCAATGGATGATTTACTTAGGTTCTTGCCGGATGTGGGTGTAGTCGGCTCGTACAAACTTGCAATCGAAGCAAACGGTAAATTGCCTTCAATGAATATTAAAAAGCTAAAAATTGACAGTCGTCTCTCACATTTGAACGCATCAGGTAAATTAAAAAATCTCGACAAACCCGAAAAATTGACTTTTCAAGCAATAGCAGAAACATCACTCATTAATTATGATGAATTGCAACGTGTTACGCCTGTTTTGCATTTGCCTGTTCTGGATTTTTTAGGTACTGTTCGGATACGCAAGGCATTTGTAAATGCTGTTCCGTCTGACTCCATCGAAATTACTGCAACAACATTTACCAAATCAGGTAATGTTGACGGCAAAATGACAATGTTCCTCCGCTCTCCTTTGGGCTATCATGCTGATGCAAGTGTAGAAAATATCAATTTGGCTGCGATAACTCATAATCCTGATCTGGAAAGTTCGTTGAATGCCAAAGTTAATATAGCAGGTAAGGGAATAATGCTGGATGAGCTTGATGCAGTTGCAAGAATAGAGGCATGGAATTCTACTATTTCAGGAAAAAAATTCACAAAAGCACTCTTTGCCGGAAGCAGCAAGGATAAAGGATTTGTGAAGGTTGACACGCTGTTTGTGGATGTACAAGAACCAATTGTGAAGGGTGAGGGAATTTATCAAGAGCCGCATGACTCTACTTCTACCGCGCCCGGATTGCCCGGTACTCTATCACTTTCAGGTGAATTCGACTTACGCGACCTTAAAAATCCTGTCTATAATTTCAAATCTCAGTTTGAGAGCTTTCCTCTTGCTAAATTAATGAACAATAAGAAGTTTCCCGCTTCGATGACTGTTAATATTACATCCGACGGTCGAGGATTTCACCCGGACAGTTTGGAAGGGAAGCTCGCTGCTGATTTTAACATTGTTAATTTTGAGGATTTAACAATCCTTCCATGGAAACTTAATGTAACTATTGACCGGAATAAAGCGCTGCAAACCAGAACGATGCGGCTCCGCTCTACGTTTGTCAATATGCTTCTCGACGGTAAATTTACATTTGAATCACTTTTCAAAGAATGTACTCAGCAATCAGAATTTATTGCCGATTACATCAACTATAATGTAGATAAAGTTCGCTCACTGAATGCTAAGAATCAGTTCGCATGGGAACGTTCACCGGCAGACAGCGGTAAAATATACGTTCATCCTGCCAATCCGATTGATATGAAATTTAGATTGGCGATAAGGGATATTGCACCCGTCAATGTTTTTTTTGCAAAAGACTTTACTCTGCAAAGTAAAGGCGTTTTTATTGGTTCAATCCGCGCTGATGAAAGGCAGTCAGAGTTCAATATTGATACATTAAAAGTATCATCATCCGAACTCCGCTCGGGTGAATTTTTCATCAAAACTGACCCGCTTCTTCTTCATGCAGGCGCATTGATTAAACATAACGCTGCGGTAAGTTCTCTTGAAAAACTGAACATAAACGGCAAATGTGATTCGATAATTACTGTCAATGATGCTATCCTTAAAGATCCTTTTATCAACTATACAAATAACGGAAAAAAAGGTTCAATATCTGCCGGTGTATTTTATAATTATTTAGTAGGTTTAGGTGTACATGGAGAGTTTACTTTTGATAAAAATGAAGCGTTATCAATGCTCCTCGATACACTTACAGTTGGGTACGGAGGGAAGGTATGGTATTTAGCTAGCAAAGCTGATGCAACTGTTTCTCCTGTAGGTGTAAATATCGGTAAACTCGAACTCATTCGTAAAGATGCTGAAAAGATTACACTGAGCGGTCTGATTTCCGATGACAGGTTTAAGGACTTTAACGTTAAAGTCCAACAGTTTCCACTCAAAGAATTATCGTCATTTCCGTTTATCAGCGCGAGTCAAAAGCAACTTTTCAAATCACTTACAGGGAAAGTGACAGACCTTACAGCGTCACTCAACGGTACGTATGCCAAGCCGATTATCAAGTGCAAAGGGCAATTCGATACACTGAGCTATAACGGAGTACTGATAGGTAATCAAACATTGTGGTTAGATCATAAAGATGAGATGATAACCGGCGAGATTGACATTATGAATCCAAGAATATCGAATACAAACAAAACGTTGCACGTAGCAATTGAACAGCTACCGCTCAATTGTGCATTTGCTGATGTTGAAAATCGGTTGAGCAAGACAAATCCCCTTATTATTACCGCCCAAGCAAAAGCACTCTCAATGTCAATTTTCGCCCCGTTTGTACCGGGTATCAATAAATTACAAGGGCTAGCCGATGCAGAAATAGCTGTTGAAGGGATATCTCCAAAGCTAAATTATGGTGGAAATGTTCGCCTCTCAAAAGCATCATTTGTAGTTCAATCTACAAATATTAAGTATTTTGCCGAAGGCGCAATGACTATGAAAAACGACCAGATTGATATAAATTCGATGACACTATTTAACGACCCTGCAGTGGATTTACGTGGAGGAAGAGCAGATATTAAGGGGTCGGTTAAACTCAAAGATTTTAATATTGATTACTTGGACTTGTTCATTACATCTCCGAAAATTGTACTGTTAAGTTCTGCTTCGGCAGCTACCAGTCCAACGCTCTACGGTAAGTTTCAAATTTCAACCGGTGCAAATCCGATTCATTTTTACGGGACGCTTGACAGACCATTTTTGAGGGGTGACGTTAATATTATGGATGCAAATCTAACATTCCCGCCCGATAAGAAAATAAAAACGATGAGTTCGACCTTCAAGTATGAAGTAAAACCTATTAATGGCGGGAAAACTGTGATAAGTATAATAGAGGATACATCCAAAAGAAATAGAGACAGTATCCCAGTGAAAAAAGACCCACAAGATGTTTCAGGTGACCCACTGAAACTGATGGGAGATTTTATACCTTTGCCTGCTAAAAAAACACAAAGTGCGAGTATTGCCGATTTGATTGATTACGACCTCTATATTAAAATACCCGGCAACTTTAACCTTAAAATGATATTGAGTTCGATAGACCAGTTGGAAGCTGAAATCGGTACAAGACGTAAAGGCGATGAACTTCATTATGTGAAACGTCCTCAGCAAAGCATTATGCTCTATGGGCAGGTGGATGTAAAAACCGGCTCAAAGTACAAGTTCTTTAAAATATTCGATGCGTCAGGAAATTTGGATTTTACAACCGGAGCTATAGACAATCCTCGTTTAAACCTTACCGCTACGTACAACAATTCAAGAACAATCGGAAATAGCCGTTCAAATTATACTGTTGTTCTCAAGATAACCGGAACTAAAAACTACCCAAATCTTGGTATAACTTACACAATTGACGGGGTCGAAGCAGCAGGAGATTCATCCAAAGTTCGCGGTGATGCCCTTTGTTTGTTGCTGTTTGGAAAGACTCAGGAAGAACTCGGCAAAGGTAGTGACGGAGCAACTACTCAGACTGATATTGGTAATTCGGTTTATAACGGGCTTTCGGGAGTATTTTCAAATCAGCTTTCAGAAATACTTCAAGGAACTGGGTTTATCTCAGATGCCCGTATTGATTTTGTAGGTGCTGCCGGTGATTTTAACGATGCCAAGCTCAATCTAAGCGGACAGATTATCGGAAACTTAACTTGGAGAGTGGGCGGTACTGTCGGGGATATTACCTCCAACGGTGAATTTAGTATCGAAGCCCCGCTGAGTGTATTCTATAATACATCTGTATTAGATAATTTGATTCTCCAACTCACCAAAGGTGCGAATGCCTCTGTAAACGTAAGCAGGCAACAAAAGGATTGGGAAGTAAAATTAGGGGGAAGGTTCGGGTGGTAGGCAGAAATTATGTTTTCCAAGACCTTTTCTGATATGTCATTGTGAATTCATGACATTCGCAGAGCCGACTTCAAAAATAATACAATGAAGTAAAGAAATAAAACAGTTTCCTTCTGTCATTCAGAAGGAGTCTTCGAACGAAGAATCCCTGTTTAATTGAACCTTGTGAATTATGTATTTCTATATCATCTGGCTTAACTTTTTCTTTTTCGTGTCATTTTTTAATTCCCAAAGAATCCTCTAAACTAAGATTCTTCTGTCTAAGAAGCCCTCTGAATGACATCTCTTACATTGCCCGTCATTCTGAGTGCAACGAAGAATCTCCGTATG
>CAZGNO010000127.1:0-8173 GCA_964527785.1 uncultured Chitinophagaceae bacterium | reverse complement strand
ATGCGCTTTAATTGGTAAGTAATGAAAGTCAGGTGTAGCACCTGACTTGACTTTGACTTGACTTTGCTCGTCTACTCGTGTGTAAATTTGTTGTTGATAAGGTCTAATCAATATAATCTTGCGTAACATCAATTAATGAATGTATATAGTTGTCAGAGGAATGTATCTGAATCTTCATCAGTAATCTGTTTTCTGCTGCTTTCTCTTTTCTGCCGCCCACTGCTCTTTCCTGAGAGAATAAAGATACAAACTCTCAACTTTGGTTTTAGCCCACGGTGTTTTCCGTAAAAATTTGAGACTTGAATTGATACTTGGATTATCGGTAAAGCACTTGATATTTATCTTCTTGCCCAATTCATCCCAGCCGTAATAAGCAACCAGATGTTCTACAATCATTTGTAATGTTTTTCCGTGTAACGGGTCGTTGTTTTGCTCAGACATAATATCGTATTTACTTAATTAATGACGTGATATTCGATTTAAATAATCTGTATTATATGGAGTAATTTTACACTAACAGGGCTAATCATTGGAATTTATGAGGTGCAAATTCACTTCCGGCCAGTGTGAATTACAGAAGCAAAGATAGGAAAAAATGGTATCTTTGCTGCATGAATTTATACGAAACGCTCCCTCAATTACAGACTAATCTCGGTATAGACAACTTGAGCGAAATGCAAGTTGCAGCCAATCACCATATTCAAAATGAAAAAGATGTATTGCTGCTTGCTCCCACAGGTTCAGGGAAAACGCTTGGCTTCCTGCTGCCGATTTTCTCTCTATTGAATCAAGAGAAACAAGGGATTCAATGTTTGATTCTTACTCCATCGAGAGAGCTTGCTCTGCAAATAGAGCAGGTTTGGCGCAAGATGAGTACAGGGTTTAAAGTGAATACCTGCTATGGAGGACATTCAATGAAGGTTGAACTCCAAAATTTATCGGAACCGCCGGCATTGTTAATTGGAACTCCCGGAAGGATTGCCGATCACATCAACCGTGGCAGTATTGTGCTGAACGATACAAAGATATTGGTACTTGATGAGTTCGATAAGTCCCTCTCAATGGGATTTGAGGAAGAAATGTCGTTAATAATCCAAAAGCTACACGGTTTAGAGAAGCGTATATTGGTTTCTGCTACATCCGAAGTTGTTATTCCTGCTTTTGTTGGAATAGAGAAACCAAAGGTACTTGATTTTACGAAAACCGAAGAAAAAGCAAATGATGGTTTGGTACTTAAAACAGTAATTTCCGAATCTAGGGATAAAATCTCAACACTTTTTCAATTGCTGTGCAATATAGGCAGAGAATCCACTTTGATTTTTTGTAATCTTCGGGAAAGTGCAGAGATGACCTGCAATGCTTTGCTGGAAAAGGGGATAGAAGCTGCATTCTTTCACGGTAAGATGGAACAATTGGACAGGGAAAAGACGTTGGTAAATTTCCGCAACGGAACTGTTACCTTTTTAGTAGCTACCGATTTAGCAGCAAGGGGATTGGATATTCCTGCCGTTAAAAATGTAATTCATTTCGAGATGCCGTCTAATTATGAAAATTTCGTTCATCGTAATGGGCGTACCGCCAGAATGAATGCCGTAGGTACGGCATATATAGTAATACGCAAAGATGAAAACGGACCACCATACCTAACAGAATTACCCGAAGAATTCAAAATTCCCCAAAGCGTTAAGTTACCCAAACCCAGTGAATGGACAACACTATATATCAGCGGGGGCAAGAAGGACAAAATCAGCAAAATGGATATAGTGGGCTTTCTGTCAAAAAAAGGAAATCTGGAAAAAAACGATATCGGGCTTATTGAGGTAATGGATTATATGTCGTTCGTAGCTGTGAGGAAGTATAAAGTTCCTGAATTACTTGCTTCGATTCAAAACGAGAAGATGAAGGGGCAGAAATATAAAATTCAAGTTGCTAAATAGAAGATATGTAGAGCAGATTGCTTAGCTCTACCGAAAAATCCATAGGATAGGGTTTGCAAACCTTATCCTATGGATTTTCATTTATAATTCAATTCTTTTAAATGATTTATGAAATAAAAAAGGGAACAATCCGAAGAAAGTTCCCTATACAGGGTAATCATATAGATTCCCTTAATAGGCTGACATATAGTCGCCTTGACTGCAAAATTAACAAAAAAGCATAACATTACAAACTAACTATTGATTTTGAATTTGTTTATAGCTCATAATTGAATTGCAAGTCAAAGTATACGATGACAGTCAGCAACTATATCATTGCATTATTTTGCAGCTGACTTTGGGCGGCTGTCATGAACTCAGAATGACCAACAAGTTACGTCACACAGAGCCCATGGAAGTATCGAACACTTGTCAAATCAAATAGTATTCAAATTTCAATTTATTTTGTCCTAATACTTAATTACAGTGATATATTGAATCAGGTTTACAAACCCGATTTTTGCACACTATTACTATTGTTTATGAGTGGTAGCTATTACGGATTTTCTTCTCTTCCTTTATCCAGAATCTTTTTCAGCATATCATATTCTGCATTCTCTGACTTACCGTTTTTATCAATAGAATAATGATTCCTAAGACCGTAGCCGATATAATCATAAAGTGCATTGCGCTGCTCGTTAGTTTTGATGACCCGCAGTTGTCTCAAAACAATATCTGTTTGGCACATAAAACAATTAGCGACTGCAAATGAAGGTGCTTCGTTAGCAGCGCCCTTGTCAGCCCATAGCGTCGAAAAGAATAATTGCAAGGTGCCAATATCTTTGGTTGTACAAAAATACTGCGGTAATATTTCCAGAATTGGCGTGTACTTAAATTCACTGTGAGCTTCTAGTTCTTGAATGGTAGTCTTATATAATACACTATCCTTGGTTCTCCACGCCTTTTGAAAATTATCAGCTAAGATTTTCTGTTTAACGAGAACATCGGATAGTAGTTTCTTTTTGGTCTTTGGTGCTAAGAATTCAATAAATTGAACTTTGTTTTTATGGATATATCCTTCAATTTGCCTGTCGTTCTGCCATTTCAGAGCAACTATTTTTAGCCATTCGGAGTCCGATGCAGTACAATAGAATAAGTCGTCATTTTTAAGGGCAGCGACAATCGGAAAATTCTTACCCTGCCCCAGATAAATAGTCGTCAATCCTTTCGTGGTATTACATCGGGCGAGCTTTGTTTCAGCTATTGCAGTTGCAGAGCAAAGCACTATTAGAGCAAATGCTAAGGAAGATTTAAAATGTAGCATAACAATACCCTTTATGTTCTAAATTTGAAGTTATAGTATTTATTGTAGTGGGTCCAATTAAGTAAAGGTTCAAAATAAATAGTAGTAATCGTTTTGCTGTCATCCTGAAGGAGTCTTCGACTGAAGAATCTCCGCTAGAACGTGGCTCTAGTATGACCGACGAGCAGATGGAGATTCTTCAATGCCGCTGTAAATGACATCTCTTAAAAAACATCCAGCTTTGTGTAGCTCTGTGATAAACTCTGTGCAACTCTGTGGGAGCAATTGGAAAGAATTTCGCATAGGGTTTCACAGAGTATTTCAGGGTTTCACAGAGTTACTCAAGTATATTAAGTAATTCTCAAGACTCAACTAAACTGAGATTCTTCAGTCGAGGACTTCTTCAGAATGACTGAAGGCAACTGTTTTATTTTTTATGTCATTGCATTATTTTACAGACTATCCTATCGCTTAAACCTTTCTATGAATTCTACTCCATTCTCACCACAATCTTCCCGAACTGTCCTGTTTCATTCATTCTATCAAAGGCAGCTGGGGCATCTTCGAGCGAAAACACGGAATCAATGACAGGTACAATTTTATGAATCTTTACAAACTCTAACATCTTCGAAAAGTCCTCATTTGTCCCCATTGTTGCACCGATGATGTGAAGCTGCTTCCAAAAAAGCCGGTGCATATTGAAATCAGGAACAACTCCCATTGTTGCACCATACGAAACTATAGTTCCCCCGGCTTTGGCAATACCCATGAGTTTATTAAAGTCACTTCCGCCTGCGCTGTCAATGATTGTGTCAAAGCCGCCGCTTGCAAATTGCAAAATACTGTCCCAATCGTTTGTATGGTAATTTGCACCGCCTGTTGCTCCAAGTTCTCCGGCTTTGAGGAGTTTGTCGTCACTTCCTGTAGTTACATATACTTTTGCACCGATTGCCTTCGCAATTTGAAAACAGGAGAGCGCAACCCCTCCGCCAATACCTGTAATCAATACAGCGTCTCCTGCTGAAATCTTTGCTTGCGTTACCACAGCTCGATATGCAGTAAGAAAAGCAAGGGGAAATGCCGCCGCTTGCTCGTGTGTAAGATGGGGAGGGGCAGGAGCGATATTGAGTGCCGGAAGTGCAATATACTCGGCAAGAGTACCCTGTGTAGGCATCCCAAGAATTTGATAGTCTTTGCCTTGTGCTTTAGGATTGTAACCCCAATTCATCGAGGGGTTAAAGACAACTTCTTTGCTAAGCCAATGCGAAAGCCCAGGAGACCCTACTTCTACTACAATTCCGCAACCATCTGAACCGAGTACTACAGGATATTGAATCTTGGAGTACTTTCCGGCACAAATCCATACATCCCGACGATTCAATGCTGCAGCATGAACGCGTACCAATACCTGATCCGGTTCAGGAATTGGACGATTTATCTCACCCAACGTAAGAAGCGACGACGGTTGAAGTGTGGGTAATATCTCTTTGGGGATATTCGGCTTGTGGAGAACAAGAGCTTTCATACGTAAAAATCGTCCTTTCTTGTTTTGGGGAGAAATGGTAAGTTGCACTTTGTTAAATTGAAGCAAAAATAGCATAAGTTTTCTTATCTCAAATCAAAGGGCAATTATGAAATGGTTAACTACTCGTATAGCGGGCTTACTTGTGATGCTGATTACTCTGGTAGTCTATATATTCACGGCAAATCCTGATGTCAGTTTTACAGACAGCGGTGAACTCGCCGCAGTTTGTACTACTCTTGGAGTTGCCCACCCGACAGGTTATCCTCTCTTTACATTAATCGGACATTTATGGACACTGCTTCCTTTGCCACTGACTCCGATTGTGAAACTAAATTATTTTGCAGGATTCTGTACCGCCATTTCTGCCTTTGTATTCTTTTATCTTGTTGAATTTATGTTGAGGAATGCGAGTTATAAGCCGTTGATTATTAAAACAAAACATTCAAAGAAAGGCAAACAGCACGAATTATCCACTGCTGCAAAATTACCCGAAAATTCAGCGACGATTATTGCAACTGTAATGGCTCTTCTGTTCGGTTTTGCCGATACTGTATGGGCACAGGCGGTTTCAATAGAGGTGTACTCGCTCCAACTGATTATTTTCACAGTGTCTATTTGGTTGTTTCTTCGGGCAATGATAACAGGAGACCGTCGAATACTAATGCTATGGGGGCTTACATTGGGTTTGGGGTTTGCCAATCACGGTACTACTGTCCTTATGGCACCGGCAATGCTTTTTCTGTTTTTTAAGAGACCAAACGAAAAAGCAAATTTCAGCATTGAACGCTGGAAAACTATCGGTTTACTGGCATTGCCGTTTCTGCTGGGATTAAGTGTGTGGCTGTATCTGCCACTTAGAAGTGCAGCTATGCCTGATTTCAACTGGGGAGCAGTGCATCGTAATTGGGATAAATTCTGGTATCATGCTTCCGGTAAGCAATTCCAGGTATGGATGTTTACCGGCGATTCGATCGGTACAAACTTCAATATATTCATAAAGCTAATCCCGTTTGAATTTGGGATTCTTGGCATTCTGCCGCTTCTTACCGGGATAGTTGTCGGGTGGAAATATTCAAAATCTATGATGATATTTTTAATATTACTGGTGGTTGGCTGTTTATTCTATAGTTTAAATTATGGTATCCATGATATTGATACATACTTTTTACTGGCGTTTATCGGTTTGCTATTGATTACTTCGTTTGGGCTGCTAGCAATTGCAGAGAAATATCCTGCTGTGCTTCCCGGCTTTGTACTGTTACCTGTGTTAGCTTTCGGATTGAATCTGAAAGAAAACAACCATTCAAATGATTATCAAGTTCCCGAATTTACTCGAATAATGGCAGATAATCTCGCACCGAATGCAGTTGTCATTTCTGCACAGTGGGATTATTGGTGTTCAGCTTTTTGGTACAAACAGCGAGTGGAGAATTACCGTCCGGATGTAGTACTGGTCGAAAAAGAACTGCTGCGTCGTACTTGGTATCCGCCTCAAGCAATGCGCTGGTATCCCGTACTTTCCGGTTGTAAACCAGAAATGGATGACTATCTGGCTGACCTTGAAGAGTTTGAGCAGCACAACGATATATTTATGGCATCAGCGGAAAATATTGCTCGAATCCAACGGAAATTTGTTGCCCTGCTGAACGCATACATTGATAAAAACTATGATAAACATCCTATTTACATAACATTGGATATTCTGCAAAATGAACCGGATGTTGCAAAAAATTATGAACAGATACCGGAAGGATTTGCATTTCGGTTATTCAGAAAAAATTTAGATTCAAAACAAACGTCTCCACATCCAATCTCACTTAAAAAAGTAAATTGTGATAAATTTATTACCTCTACTCGTGGTCGAAGCGGACATCTCGACGAAGGTATCCGCAAAATGGCAGGTGTCTGCATGATAAATCTCGGACGGTATGCAAGCTCTATCGGACAAGTTGAAATAGGGAAACAAGCACTCGACAAAGCGCGCCAAATTGACCCGAAAAACACTGCCTTACGATAGGGAAATGTAGTAAATTAACAACAATCACATAATAATGACCATTCACGAAAATACTTCCCTCAAATCATACAACACATTCGGTATTGATGTAACTGCTCGTTATTTTGTTGAAATTACTTCTAAAAACGAGATACCGGGTTTGATAGAAGGGGCAAGTAATAATGAACTCCTGATTCTAGGTGGCGGGAGCAATCTTCTCCTTACGAAGGATGTATGGGGGATTGTACTTAAAATCTCTATTATGGGAAAAGAGATTGTTGAGGAAACGGATAACACAATACTACTTAAAATCGGTGCAGGCGAAAATTGGCATTCAGTAGTTGAGTGGTGTGTACAAAACAAGTATGCAGGAATTGAAAATCTTGCTCTTATTCCCGGTACGGTTGGTGCAGCACCAATTCAGAATATTGGGGCGTATGGAGTAGAAATCATGGATGTTTTTGATTCATTAGAGATGTATGATATATCGAAATTACACACAGTAAGATTCACCCGCGAAGAGTGTGAATTTGGCTATCGCGACAGTATTTTTAAAAGAAGATTGAAGGGAACCGGTATTATTACGTCGGTGACTCTTCGCCTTCGCAAAAGTACCGATGCTCTACATATTAATTATAACGACGTTCGGTTCGAATTGGGGGCAAATATCAAATCACCGTCTATACACGACGTCTTTACGGCAGTCAGTGCCATTCGTACACGAAAACTTCCTAATCCTTTAGAAATTGGAAATGCAGGGAGCTTTTTCAAAAATCCTACAATCCCAAGTTCTCATTATAATGAACTGAAAACTAATTATCATGAAATGCCAAGCTACCCGCATCCGAACGGAATGGTAAAGATTCCTGCTGCATGGCTGATTGAACAATGCGGATGGAAAGGGATAAGACAAGGTTCTGTAGGTGTGTATCCGCATCAAGCATTGGTAATAGTCAATTACGGTGGTGCGTCCGGTGAGGAGGTTATAGCCCTTGCACGTGAAATTCAGGCATCAGTTAATGAAAAATTCGGGATTGATATTGAGCCGGAAGTTAATGTGATTTAAGTAAATAGGTGTTGGTACAAAATAAAATGTATCAATCAAATAGTGCCATTCTGAAGGAGTCTTCGACAGAAGAATCCTAACAGGAGTACTACAAAAATAGGACGGAACAACGGACAGAGATTCTTCACCGGCGTTCATAATGACCGGCTGAATGTATCAATTTATTCTGTTCCGGTAAGTGATAGGACTAAAATAACCGAACCATAAAATTCAGTACATTATTTGTTAGAAAAAATTGGCAAGTACTAGATGCTTCGACTACGCTCAGCGTGACAATCAAGCTCAAGTCACACTGAGTTCCTGACAGCCGCGGAGCCGTCTACAAAATAATACAATGACATAAAAAATAAGACAGTTGCCTTCTGTC